>JBGPAT010000030.1:0-15238 GCA_041480885.1 Anaerolineae bacterium | reverse complement strand
CGCCCCTCATCCTCACGCACGCCCAGCACGGTTGCCACCGCATGCGGGACGAGCTCGGAATCTGATACGGGCGCCAATTCAACCAGCCACACGCCATCTGTAAAGACGTCCAGCAGCTCCGCGCCGACTTGAAGAGAATGCCGCGTCTTGCCAACGCCGCCTGATCCTGTCAGGGTTACAAGGCGATTATGCTCCACCAGATTCTTGATCTCAGCAATCTCTTTCTCGCGTCCAATGAAGCTGGTTAATTGAATCGGGAGGTTGTTTGGAATGCTGTTGAGGGTTTGCAAAGGAGGAAAGACTTGTGCCAAACCCGGTGCCATCGCCTGCCAGAGATGTTCTGGGTTGAGCAGACCTTTAAGGCGATGTTCCTGCATATCGCGCAGAGACACGCCGGCCGGAAGTTCTCCGAGCAACAAGTCCGCGCTTGTGTTGGAAAGCAGGATCTGTTCACCATATGCGGTGGACATCACGCGTTGGGTGCGTGCCAAGGTTGAATAGCCGGTATATCCGCCGGATCCATCCGCGTTGCTTCCAGCCTGGGCTGCGCCCGTGTTGATCCCCATGCGTACTTTGATAGGTGTTTCCCACCACTTTTCAGTCTGCAATCGACGCTGCGCTTCCAGCGCAGCAATCAAAGCTTCAGGGACGGTGTGGAACGCGGCGCAGAAGGCATCACCGATGATCTGAAACACATAACCGTTGTGCGCCTCAATGGCTGAGCGCAAGATGACGTGATGACGTTCCCGCGATGCCTCCCAGGTGTCGCGATGTTCCTGGGCGAGCTTCGTGCTGCCTTCGATATCGGTGAAGAGGAAGGTAACCGTGCCGGTGGGGAGATTAGCTACCATGCTGAATACTCAGGAAAGGTGGCTTGTGCTTGAATAATACTCCATATTGGGTTTTTTTCGTCAATAATAGCGGGCTAGACGGACTGGACTAGCGTGTGAAGTGGAGATGGTGAGTTGGAAATCGGAGATTCCTTGGTTTTCTGCACGCGGATGGCGATGAGGCAGCGTTGCTCATCGCGTCCAATATGGATCTCCCTGCCACTGCACGGTTTTCATGACACTGGTGGCTGAAAGCTGCGGGGCACGCTGGCGTGACGTCAGTTGATCAACTGCGAGTGCGCTTCATTGGCTGAGGCAAACAGGGGGTATTTCAGCTGTCCCAGGTGCTCGGATGAATTGACCAGACCCGGCGCGGCGGAGTAGCCTGCCCGGCTGAACAGCCAGACCCTCAGTAGATCTTCGGTTACACCCAGGGGTTGCAGCACCTCGTGGACCGCGCGCAGGATGAGCTCCCTGTATCGGGGAACATCCACAATGCGCGGATCAAGCCCATCCGACAGGTCCCAGGCGCGTGCGCCTGGCCCGGGCGCAATGCATATAAATCGCACCCGCTGGCCCATCTTCAAAGTCTTGCCCAGGGTCTGTAATTGTTTTGCCGCCGTTGCAGCGTGCGAGAAATAGCTGTATTCGTTGAGTTCGCGGCTGAGGGTTTGCGTGATCACCAGTTCCGTGAGAGGCACGCTTCCTGCTTTCAAGGCGGCCAGCTTCTCCTGGATCAGCGCCAGGACCTCGGGGAGCAGATTGACCAGCTTTGCCGGGTCCGGTTCGCGCGCCAGAAGGGCCAGGACCTCCCTCTGTATGTTCGCCACGAAGAGCGGAGTGTCGCTCCGGCGCAGAGCGATGCCGCGGATCTTATGGTCTCCGTCTGTTGAAAGACCGTAGAAACGATTGGCCACGGATATGTTGGGGTTCTCACGCGTTCCCAGGAAGGCGAACCACGGATAGACTTTTTGCAGTTCGATGGGCAAATGGGTTTCCCGCTCGATCTTTTGCGCGAGCGCTTGAAAGTCCTCGATGGATGCGTCCGGGCGGGACACGAACAGGCTGTCCACGTACAGGTGCAAGACGCGGAAGCCCCTTTCTTCCGCGACCATTTTTGCCCGCGTGATGACCTTCCTTGAAAGAAAGGAAACAACTTCATGGGCGTTGATCCGTCCAAAAGTCGAGTTGGCGAAACCCAGGCGCCCGTACGCGACGACGGTCAGCCACTTAAGCGCGTCCACCACTGCCTTGGTTCTGCGGCGCATGGAGCGCTGGCGAGGGTCCTGCGGGTCGAGAGTCTTCAATAGATGTTTCAAAGCCAGGCGTTTGTCCCGCAGGGGTCGCAGGGCACATGGCATCAGTCCCGGGCGGGGGCCGATCTTTACTCCGAGTTCAGGGACCTCCAGTGCACCCGGCTCGTCCTTGCCCGCGGTTTCCGGCGAGACATTGAATTCGATCATGATGGACGCCATCATGGAACTGAAGTCCAGGATGGCGACGTTCGGAAAGACACCCACCGGCGGCTGTAAGACCAGTCCGCCTCGATCAGATTTCACCAGTTGGTTGTAGGTTTTCGGGATCTCCCCTTTCTGATGTTGGTAGGGGATCAGCACGCCGCGTCGCATGGCTGTAATGGTTTGCAGGGCAGATATGCCTGCGCCTGGCGAACGCCTGGCTGCTTCCTGCACCGGCAGACCGGTCATGCGCGTTTCCTCGATGGCCCCGATCAGGCCGTAGTCGCCGTAGGTCATGCAGTTCCGGCTGTCAATGTGCCAGCGGCCACGCAGGTGGACTTGCGGCCCGCGGTAATGGGCGCGGCCATAGTTGAAAAAACTCACTTCTTTACGGCGCAGGACCGGCATGGAGGGATCACGGTTGAAGTTGAGGTCGATCCCGGTTTGTTTTGAGGCCTCTTCCAGGTGGGAGAACAGCCAGGTGTCCCCGAAGTGAGTTTGGATCACATCCGGGTCATAGGCGGCGAGGATGTCTCTCAACAGCATCAAGAGCTGGCGAGGTTTGTCCAGGGGCGCCCGCAGGTAGAAGCCATCATATTTGACCAGCAGATGCTTGGGCGATGTGCGTGAGGGATCACTGTTGGGCCTTAGGTTTAGCTTCCTGAATCGTGGCAGCTTCGGATCGAGTTCCGAGGGCGTATCGGAGGTGGTGATGTCGATCAGCCTTCCATCCGGCTGCGCAGTGACCTCGCAATTCGCCATCATGAATACATTGCGGGCTGCTGCAAACCGCAGCGGCAGAGGAATGTCCGCATCATAAAAAACAAGATCCTGGAAATGCTGGCTGACCTCCTTGAATAGCGCTGCGTAAGCCGAAGGGTCAGGGACTCGAATCTGCACCACGTCCTGTGGACCGTCGAACAAGTCTTCGCGCTGCGTGTATTCTAATTTAACCTTTTTGTTTTTCAGGTAACGCCACAGTTCGCGCAGGCGCGGCACGGTCCCGCCGGCATAAAAAAGCACTTCGAGATCCTGGTCGAAGAAGCAATGCGGCTTTTCATCCTCCCCGAGCAGCCAGAGAGCGACACCCTTGTCAGGGCGGGCGTATATATCAAATAACCAGCCGGTATAGGGATTCATGGGCCGTCATCTTCTGTCTGCACTTGCCCCTCCAGCCGTTGCCGTTCTTTTCTGAGTGCCTCGATCTCCGCCCGGAGTTCGTTGAAGGCATGGTTGGTTCTCTTGCGTTCTTCCACGAGGATGATCAGGAGCGCTGCTTCCAGCGGAAGCAGGCTGGCGGCATTTGCAATGGCGGCCCGGTTGTTCAGCGCATATTCGTAAAACTTATCGAGGATCAACCGGTCACTGGGCGGCAGCATCTCGGAGAGGGGCTTCAACTCGCCAATTACTTCGTGGACCAGTTCCGTAGCAGAAAGGAAATTCCTGCCCATATTGCTCCTTGGAGGGTCGTTCTAAGCGAAACTTCACGACCGACCCTTTTATCTGTGCGCATCTGCCCGGTTCGGCGCAGATACAAGCGCGGTGAACCAAAAGGTGCGGAACAGCCTCTAGAAGAATGCCAACTGTGCGTCTTGCTCGTCAAACGCCTCCTGCATGTGGAGGACCTCGTCAGCTGCAGCCGTGAGCACGGGAAGGAAGCGCTCATACTCTTCCGTCTGCATTTCCTGTACGAATACGAGCAATGACCTGGAAAGGGCGAGGCGCTGCAAATGCTTGCGGCATTGTTCCAATACGCGCTGGCGGACGGGCAGTTGAATATCCGGGTTATAGAAATGGTGCAGGAAGTCCAGTATTAAGATCGGGTCCCGCTCTGGCCTGGTTTCCTCCAGCAGGTCCAGGACCTGGTAGCAGGTGAACGGCCTCGCCAGACGGACGCGTCCCAGGATTTGCTTTATGTCGGGCGTCCGGCGGCGTATGGATTGGACCAGGGCGTAAGTGGGAAGCCATTCACCGCCGGCTATGGCGTAGAACGAACCGTGTAGTGCCAGCGCCGCGAATAGTTCGGTGATGCCCTCGTTTTGCCTGCCCGCGGTCTCGATCAGCCGCAAGCGGGAGCGTTGGCTCACCAGCGGCAATGGATCAGAAGCCAGACTTGGAAGTGTGTTCATGTTTACCAAAATACTGCAAACAAAGAATCCCCGAAAGGGGATTCTGGAGTGATTTGCCGGGTGATTCCTGAGTGAGCCACATATGGCCCGAAAGGGAGGTGGAGGCCTAGACTTGGTGATCCTCCCACCACTCCTCGAAATTCCAGCGCTTGAGCGTCAGGCGCAGCTCTTTTCGATTCAAGTCAAACTTGGCATAGACATGCTTTGAGTGGGTCCGGACGGTTTCATAGGAGATCCCCAGCATCCCGGCAATGTCATAGCTTCTGTATCCCAGGCAGGTCAGGGCCGTGACTTGCTGCTCGCGGTGTGAGAGGGAGTTCCAGACGTCTGCATATTTGTCCTTATCCCTGAGCACATTCATGCCGGATTCGATCAGCTCATCATAAACCTCCTGCTCTCCGCGCCGCTGAGTCACCGCCATCTCCCTGACTTCCAGAACCAGCTTTTCATCCTTTGAGTAGACGCGCGGATGCCGTCTTTCTTGTTCTTTCCGGAGCAATTGCCGCAGGCGTGGAGGTAACAGGAACATTCTGAATGCTGCAAGTATTCGTGATCATTCCTTCAAGTGTATGTGCCTCCTGGGCGGCAGGATATGTTGGCTTAAGCAGGTTATTTGCACCCAGCAGATATTTGTCCGTTGGAGCAGCCTCCCGTCGGATAGGGGCTGTGCGCTGCTGCAGGGACGCGGATCCCCTGGATCTGTTCCTCGTAACAAAGAGGAACAAACACGGGGCCGGGCAGGTGGTGCCTACAGCTTAGGCGGACCGACCGGGCCCGCATCAATATTATATAGAACAAATGTTCTTTAGTCAAGCGGTGTTTTGCTCGCCTCGCGCCGGTGCACAGTCCAATGCCCGGAGTCAAGGATTCCGGGATCGCGCCGCATACCCCCAAGCGCCACCCAAGGCAGACCGATTCCTACCAGTGATAGAATTCCAAAACCATGGATAGCCCCGCGGGTCATTCCCCATCGCCAAAGACCTATCTCTTTCTGAATGCGGCTGCCTTGCTCGCCGCCGGGGCCCTGATGATCCTCATTGCCAGCAGCGGAGGATTCTCCAGCCTGCGCCTGATCCTGATCAGTGGCACTTTCGTGCTGGCAGCATTGGCCGCCGCGGCAGCCATCCTCCTCCAATTCCAACCCGAGAAAGAAAGGGCATTACATCAAGCCATTCTTCGCCCCAGACTCGCAAATCCACTAACGCTGATTCTAGCCATCCTCTTCTGCCTCTTCTGGTGCATGACCTGGTTTCCTCCGCAGTACATCAGGGACCCCTTCTATTACTACTACATCGGGTCCTATCCGCTCATCCTCTATGGAACGCTGGCCAGCGGTTCAGGCCTTGTATTCATGCTGGCCGCACGCAATGCGTTCCCCAGGGCCATCTGGCGGACGTACTGGGCCGAACATCGCACAACTCTGCTGGTTACACTATTTGGATTGGGCGCCTTCGCTGTGATCGCCATCCTCACTGCTGGATTGCGCATCCTGGCTGGCAGCGAACCATTCTGGTATGGCACCGGCGTCCCGCTCTTGGCCTCACAGGTTTTCGCCACACTCATTATTTCTGCCCTGGCTCTCAAAGCGGAGGCTGGCCTGGCCCTGCGGAAGATTCCGCTTGACCTCGCATTGTTCTTCTTGATCTGGGTTGTCAGCGCTATTCTTTGGGCAACACAGCCGGTTCCCGCAAGCTTCTGGGTTACCAGCCCCAGGCCTCCCAACTGGGAAACTTATCCTTTTTCCGATCTGGTCACCTTCGACATCGGAAGTCAGTTCGCCCTGATCGGCCAGGGAATCAACAACGGCATCTTCTGGGATCGCGCCCTTTATATGAGCTTTCTGGTCTATCTCCACAGCCTGGGTGGAGAGGACTATCAGCAATTGATGGCGATACAGGCGGCCCTCTTTGCCATTTTTCCAGCGCTCATGTATGTGGTTGGAAGAAAACTGCACAGTCGCAACGCAGGCATTGTTCTCGCGTCGCTGACAGCCATGCGCGGCGTCAACAGCCTGAGCGCCTCGGCCTGGATAGATACCTCAACCTTTAAACATATGCTGACGGACTTTCCGACCGCCATCGGACTGGCGATCTTCTTGCTGCTGATGTGGAAATGGCTTGAAGCTCCCCGGGAACGTACGCAAAGTATCATGTGGGCCGCGGGAGTTCTGGGGCTCAGTTCGCTGCTGCGTCCGCACGTGCTACTGCTCGTGCCCGCTGTCCTTTTCCTGGCGATTTGGATGCACAAGCCCCGCTGGACGCGGAGCCTGATCACGGCCGGTGTGACACTGGGGGCGTTCGTGGTCAGCATATCGCCATGGATGCTCATGGGGCCCGGCAGCGCTTCGATCGTCGGCTTTTACGGTCAGCGTATCCAGGCTGTTTTCCAGCAGCGCTATGCACCGCGCATCCCGACTCCGGTGCCGATGCCAGCCTTGCCAGCGCCGAGTCTAAAGATGGCCTCTCTGCTTCCGGCTGTCCCACGCTTCCCCTCGCCCGCCACCACGACAATCCCTTTCCCCCTAGCCCACTTTGTGCACAACATCGTGACCTCAGCGCTGATCTTTCCGGATTCTCCCGTGTTCCTTCCGGTTAAGGAGACGGTTAAGGGCGACGAAGGCCTCTGGGAGGCCAGGTGGGACGGACGGTTGAGTCCTGTTGCAGCGGCCATGCTGATCCTGAATCTCACGATCCTTTCGCTGGGTTTGGGCGCCGCCTACCAACGGCTGCGCTGGCACGCTTTGGTGCCATTGGCGGTCCTGCTGATCTATGACGTTGCCAATGCTTTGGCGCGCACATCGGGCGGGCGGTATCTCGTGCCGACAGATTGGGTCCTGGTTTGCTACTATGGAGTCGGACTGGCAGTTCTGATCCGCCTCGGCCAGCAGTTGATTCAGCCAGCATCAGCCACAGCCGATCCGGCCGCGTCTGCCCCTCTATCACGGCGCAAGCCCCTCTCATACTTTGGCGCGCTTTGCATCCTGGCTTTTCTGGGCCTGATCGGGGGACTGATCCCATTAGCCGGAGTTCTATATCCGCCGCGTTACCCCTCGAAGAATCCATCGGGTCTCGTCGACGAGGCCGTTCCCCATCTATCGAATCTAGGCCTCAACACTACGGATGTGAAAGCCTTCCTGGGAAAGCGGGGTGCGGTCCTGCTGCACGGGCGTGCACTCTACCCGCGTTACTATCGTCGTGATGTCGGAGAGCCAGTTCGCTATCGACCCTACCGGGCCGAAGTCTTTCCGCGCACAGTCTTCATTGTCATTGGGCCTGCAGGACTGGTGTATGCGATCTTGCCTGGACCCGTTCCCAAGGTCCTGCCTAATGCCAGCGATGTGTTTCTGTTGGGCTGCCAGTCGCTCGAGGAGGGATATACAATCGTCAATGTCTTGGCGGTGGCTTTGCCGGGGCAGAGAGCGGCCTATGCACGCAGCCCGGCCGCTCCCCTCGCCTGTCCTCTGCCTGTGCCAGTCTGCAACAGCAATGGCAACTGCCGGTAAGTCGCTTCCCCGGTGGAGCCCTGTTGCCAGCATATCGAGCAGCGCTGTGACATGCCAGTGCCCCGCCATCCGGTAGGCGGGCGCAGATCAGCCCCTCGCCCAGTCGTGTTAGGCGGACTATGACCTCACCTGCGATCCACATTCAAGGCCTGCGCAAGACCTACGTCGTGAGCGAACGCGAGGCCGGCGTGAAAGCGACTCTTCAGAGCCTTGTCCATCGCAACACCGAAGAGGTGCCGGCAGTAGATGGAATTTCGTTCGACCTCGAACCGGGCGAAGTGGTGGGTTTTCTGGGCCCTAACGGTGCTGGCAAGACGACCACGCTCAAATGCCTTTCAGGGCTCCTGCATCCCACCGCGGGCGAGGTAACGGTACTTGGATACCATCCGTGGAAGCGCGGCAAGGCTTTCCTGCGTCAGATCACGCTGGTGATGGGGCAGCGCAATCAGTTGGTGTGGGATATCCCGCCCCTCGACTCGTTCGAGTTGAACCGTGCCATCTACCGCATACCGCTCTCCGACTACCGGCGGATGCTCGATGAGCTGACCGAGCTGCTGGACCTGGGTCCATTGCTGCGCAAGCCCGTCCGCAACCTGTCCCTTGGAGAACGCATGAAATGTGAGATCGCCGCGGCCTTGCTGCACCGTCCTCAAGTCGTATTCCTGGATGAGCCAACCATCGGTTTGGACGTCACCATGCAGCGCCGCATTCGCAGCTTCATTGCCGAGTACAACCGGCGTTTCGGGGCGACGGTCCTGCTCACAAGCCACTATATGGCCGATGTGGTAGCACTTTGCCGGCGCGTCGTGGTCATCCACCATGGCCGGCTGCTGTTCGACGGTGAGCTCTCCCGCCTGGTGCAGGATTTCACCGCGCACAAGACCATTGTCGTGCAATTGGAGGATACGCGGGCCAACCTGCGTTCCTACGGCGACGTCATATCCCAGGACGAAGGTCAGTACACGCTGCGCGTGCCCAAGGCCGACACCGCGCGTATCACCGGCCGCCTGCTGGCGGATCTGCCCGTCATCGACCTGCTGGTCGAAGATCCCCCCATTGAAGAAGTAATCGAAGTCGTTTTTGCGCAGGAGTTGCGGTGAGCGACCTGGCGGCCCTGTACCTGCAGCAGTTCAAGACCACCTTCGCTTCGATGCTCCAGTACCGGGCCTCGCTCGTAATCTGGATGATTGGTCATGTGCTTGAACCGCTGGTGTATCTGATCGTCTGGTCGACCGTCTCGGTGTCCGTCGGCGGCGCCGTCGGCGGCTACTCTACGCAGCAGTTTGCCGGCTATTTCATCGTGCTGATGCTTGTCAACCACGTCACCTTCGCATGGATCATGTGGGAATACGAGTACCGTATCCGCGAAGGAACCCTTTCCGCGGCGCTCTTGAAGCCCGTGCACCCGATCCATGCAGATATCGCCGACAACGTGTCCTCCAAGCTGATTACTCTGCCGCTCATGCTGCTGATCGCAGGCGGGCTCGCAACCCTCTTTCACCCTCAATTGGCCCCGCAGTGGTGGGCGATGGTCGCGGCTGTCCCGGCGCTGTTTCTTGCCTTTCTGGTGCGCTTCTTGGTGGAGTGGTGCCTGGCCCAGGCCGCGTTCTGGACGACACGCGTTACTGCCGTAAATCAGGTCTACTTTGTGCTCTTGCTCTTTCTCTCCGGACAGATCGCGCCGCTGACGCTCTTTCCCCACGCAATCCAGGTGGCCGCAGCGTTTCTGCCGTTCCGCTGGATGATCGGCTTTCCTGTGGAGCTGCTGCTTGGCCGGCTCTCGCTGACCGAAACGCTGGTCGGCCTCGGAGCGCAGGCTGTCTGGGTGGTCGTCTGCTATTTTCTGCTGAAGGTTGTTTGGAACGCGGGCGTCCGTATATATACGGCGGTCGGCGCATGAGCTACTTGCGCATGCTGGGAGTGTTCTTGCGGGTCAGCATCATGGGCGAGATGGCCTACCGCGTCAACTTCTTCGTGCAACTTTTCCAGTCGCTGCTCGAACTGGGCACCGCGATAGCAGGTTTGGCCGTCATCTTCTCGTATACGGATAGCCTCGGCGGCTGGCGGCCGGATGAAGTTCTGGCGCTGGTGGGCGTCTACATCCTGGTGGGCGGCATGATCGGCTTCGCGATCCAGCCGGGGATGTCACTGTTGATCGAGTCAGTCCGTGATGGGATGCTCGACTTCACATTGGTCAAGCCCGTGGACGCCCAGGTGATGATCAGCGTCCAACAGGTGGAGATCTGGAAGCTGATCGACATTGTGCTGGGTCTGGCCGTACTGGGCGTGGCATTGGCCCGCTTGGGAGAGCACGTGGGAGGCGGGCAGGCGGCTGCCTTTGTTGCGATGCTCCTGGCCGGCGCGGTCATCATCTACAGCTTCTGGCTCGTGCTGGCCACGCTTTCCTTCTGGTTCGTCCGTGTGGAGAACATCCTTGAAATCTTCAACAGCATGTATCAGGCTGGCCGGTGGCCGATCAGCCTGTATCCCGGCTGGCTGCGCTTCATTCTCAGCTTCATCGTACCGGTCGCGTTTGCTGTGACCGTGCCAGCCGAGGCACTGACCGGCCGCCTGACGGCCGGGACTCTGCTCGGAGCTGTCGCGCTGGCCGTGGTTTTGTTTGTGGGGTCGCGCCTGTTCTGGCTGATTGGTTTGCGCCGCTATTCAGGAACGTCGGCGTAAGGTGATTCCTTGGGGGATTCGAATTTGGAGGCGCCATTTCGACGCCCACCACATATCGACGATTAACCTAGATCATCAAGAGACTGCGATTCCCAGTTGAGATGTGGGAATGAAGTACCCTCAAAGTGTGCGGCGGATTCTCATCGACAGACTGCCCGCAAACGGATTCTGTTCTTTGATTTGATGTTCCCCCCAGCATCCTGACAGCAAGGCGATCAACCCTAGCTCGGGAAATCAGAGCATGAGGGCGGACTCCCGTGGCCGATTTGTAAAGCGGTTCTGGCGCGCCCGGAGACACAATGCCCGCTCCTGCGCGCGGTTCGCAGGCTTGGCAGAGAGTCCCGGTGGTGCAGTAGGCACCCGCGCAATCAATACGTCGATATCAGGGCAGCTTAGTGCGCTCCATCTGTGTGTTGAGGGGAGGCACCTTGCCCGATTGGGGTCTTGTGCTTCGCAGCGCTGAACACTTGGAACACTGCCCAAAATGCTAGCGTGTACATCAATGGGTCGACGACAAATCGAAAACGATTGTTCTCTCCCAAATCAAATAGATTCCCAACAACAGCGACATACACGATATTCCACCAGATGAATAGCAATGACAATCGAATAGGTTCTGGCAAATTCTGACATTGCCGCGCAAGCATGAATAGCCCAAAAAGAACTGCACACAGAAACACTATCACTACCAGCCACGCAACAGCGTCAGGATAATACGGGGCTCCGAGTCGCAGATACGCTGCGATATCTTCCCCCTTTCTAACCTGGCCGTAGAAGAATACATCCCACGCATTCACCAGGGTTGATATCCTTGAGGAATTGGCGTTCAGGAATTCATTGTCAGAAGACGAATGGAAATAACAGTATAGCGCTCTTCCAATTCCATGGATGTAAGCCAGGGGGTCTGAGCGCACAAGCCATAGCGCATCCGTGAAGTAGAGCCGGGAAGCCCCGATGTAAACCGCCTGGTTCATGTTTGGTGAGCCGTCGCGATTCTCTGTTCTATCCAGGAGCGGGTTTCCCGTGACTGGCAAGGGTGGGAGAAGCTTCACGTACACCTCTGGATTTGAAAATGGCATCTGCAGGGCCAATCGCGAGAGATGCCCCTCTTGGACAAGCGTGCGTCGGACTGAGGTCGGGAGGCGAAAAGTCGTGATTTTCGCCATGTTCATGCCGGCCCAGGAACTTGATGTAAAAGTGCCGAATAATGCCGCGTTTTTGGCATACCAGGCAGTCAGCATGAGTACTGGAATGACGGAAATGATCAATATCCTCCGACGATGTTCGGAAAAGACCATTAGGAGCAGCGCGATGGAAAGCAACCAGACAAGGTGAAAAAGGCTCCAGGTCAATGGAAGAATTAGTATGAGAAAAAATGAGAGGAAGCCGATCAATAGGTTCCTTGTTCTTAGGAAGAAGAAGAGGCTCAGCGCGCCCAAGCAGAGGACGCCTGTGAGTGGATATGTGTAGAACAGCCAATTCTCGTAGAGAATTGTGGCCGGGCTGATCGCGAACCAAATGGTCAACATCGCCTGGGGCCAGCGAGGCAGGCCGAGCGAAACGCCAAGGAAGTACATGCTCAAGGTTGTCACCAAACCGATAAGTATGAAGATGATCTGAAAGATCTGGGCATGGTTTGAGGGGAAGAGGATCAGTATGAGTCCCGTCAACAGGTTCATCAGCGGTGGCTGGCCATGCAGATACAGGATGCTGCGCCAGAGGTCAGTTGTCAGCAGATCGGGGGAGATGAATTGCCAGTAGGTAAGATACGTCTCGCCTTGAAAGCGGATGCCGGCCTGGTAGTACAAGAGGCGCGAAAGAAAGAAGACGACGGCTACTATGGATGGCGCAAGGGCACCTGGTTTCAGACCAAACCGGGAGCTTTGTTTCCCGCCTGGTGGCAGACGATTCATATATCCTTCGTATGAGTCTTTAGTATGGTCCGTGCAGGTGCATGCGAACTGCACTCCAGTTACGTCCTTGGCAATGATACCCCCCTATATCCAGTGTCTTTCTTGGATGTTCAATCCCGCCTGAGTATGCACAGCAGGCTGCAATTTCGCCTCTGCGGCGCTTACCTACGACCAAGCGTATTCAAGCTCAAGCCCACTTCGGATGCAGCCCCACGGCGTATAGACGGGATCGCGGGAACCTGATGGTTCGAGATTCCCATCCTGTCTTGGGTGGATCTCCGTCAAAGGCATATCCCCGCAGGTGAGTGCGGGTGCCAGTGGGGCGGGGGGTGGCTCGTCGATATTACTTGGCGGCTGCCAGTTGCACCCGCAATCCGGTTAGCCGCTCGCGCAGCCCCTTGGCAATCTCGGTCATCAGCTGATATCCCAGCGCTGCGTCCGCCTCGCACATCGCTTTGAGCTTCTGGCCATCGATCTCGATCAGCTCCCCATCCCGGCTGCCCACCGTGCTGGCGGTTAGTCTGTGCGGGGCCAGCATTGCGGACCAGGCAATCACGTCGCCGCTCACGGCCGACTCGGCCACAACCTCGCGGTTGTCACCAAGCCGGTACAGGATATCGACCTGACCGGATTTCACGATCATCAGGTGTCTCGCCGGTTGCCCCTCTTCCAGCAGTCTCTCTCCGGCTTCGAACTTTCGAAGTGAGCTGATCTTGGCGAGCGCCGTCAGCTCTTCTGCCGGGACGCCGGCGAAGTATCCGTAGCGACGCAACTCCTGCGGTGAAATCATAGATCCTCCTCTGGGCGATTAGTTCAAATGACTCTCGAAGATATACAACTCGTTTGAGTGCGGCGGGCGCGTGTCTCCGCGCCTAGGAGACTTGCCAAGCGCGCCCCACAGTCTTTGTTTGGATGGCATACGGCGCGGTCAGCGGCACAGGTCAAGAGACCAGACACAGTTGGCGGTCAACACTATGGCGAACCCATGGTGTCCGCTGCGCGATCTGGCACAGATTCAAGTTCCAGTTCATGTTGGATGTGATCTGTCGTCGTGACGTAGGAAAACCCGAAGGACAGGTTGAGGAGACTGGCCAGGTGCATTTCCTCGTTGATGCTGCCCGTGCCATCCGCCAGGAAGAATACCCGGTAATCCCGGTAATAAGCATCGCGCGCCGTGGATTCGCAGCACATGTTGGTCATGATACCAGATACCACGAGATCTCCGATTCCCAAGCATCGCAAGACAGTCTCCAGGTCCGTGTTGTAGAACGCTGAATACCGGTGCTTGAGGATCACCTTTTCCGATTGGCGTGGAGCAATGTCGCCGTGAATCTCGCTTTCCGGAGTGCCTTCAATGCACATGCCTTCCCACCACCAGCCCATAATGCCGCTGTCGAGATGGTCTGGGTGATGTACGTGCCGGGTGTAGATCACAGGACGATTGTGGTCTCGAAAGGTTTTGATCAGTCGTTGAAGCACGGGCAGGATTGCGAGGCCGCCGCAAGTGAACGAGGGGGAATGGGGATCAAGAAAGAACTCCTGCATGTCAATGACCAACAGGGCGCTCTTGTCTCGATCTAGAGTCATCGAGTGTTGGTTGAACGGCTCGATCTGCTCAAGCCAGTGCTTCGTTTTGCCGGGCAGGGAATCGGAGTCTACATATGGATTCACGGCTTGCTCCTCATCATAAAGAAAACCGCCCAAAGACGGAGGATGCGCAGGGCAAGGTCCATTATGAACGGTCCGCCCGAGATCCCCAATCCCTCAGGAGATTAGGCGGCCAGAGATCAGTGAGACCAGATCGACGTACTAAGGCCTACTATAGCGGATTTCCCCAATTGAGTCACGTGCCATTTGTCACGGAGAACGGGACAGTCGACCAAGTTTGCCCCACCCCGACTCTCATTGGAGCAACCACACTGCGGACTCCAAGGCCGAGTTCTTTTCTCGATGACATCCTCCGCCTCGGTGGACTATGGAATGGGCGCCGTGCTGATCACCACATGGTTTTGAACGTCGACAACAATCTGCTGCGCAGATCTGGCAATAGGGGTGCCCCGGTCATAGGACGAGGCAATTCCTTGCTGTACGGCTGTAACCTCGAGAAAATAGTGACCTGGCTGATTAGGAGGCGCAAGATCAATGGTTAGCAGAGCCTCACCATGGGGAGCTACATCGAATTCTAAGTCCATTCTTGTGTCTGAAGCAGACCACGGTTTCCGGTCTCCAGCGCCTGCAAAATGCCACGCCAACTGGAAGGGGTTTCCAGACGATGAACGAGCTGGAATCCGCCGCGAGGAATTGTTGGTTACTTCGACCTGCGCGGTAGTCCGCCCGGCGGCACTCCTCAGCGCAACCACTTTCAATGACAGGCTCGAGTAGATGTCTTGCGAAAGGGAGCCTGGCAGCGACGTTACAGATGGCTTTCTTGTCCACCAACCTGGATCACAATCGTCGAAGCCGACGGGCACGGCCCGCTTGATCGTGTCAATGTAGTACGTGCTCGAGTCAATTCCCGCGAAATGCATATAGGCCAGTAGCCTGTTTGGGAGAGTGCTGCACCGTGTTGCAGCCTCAAAGTGAGGCACAGTATTGCCCGAATCGCCGTTCAAGGTGGGCCACCCAAGGTCTTGCGCCAGCATCATCCCATCCATCTCAGCGATCCACAGCGGCTCTCGTCTTGTATTGGCCAAGATCAGGATTGGCTGGTCTGGTACTGCGTCTG
>JBGPAT010000029.1:0-15452 GCA_041480885.1 Anaerolineae bacterium | reverse complement strand
CGCATGCCGTCCTTGGTCTTGACTTGCGGTCCATCCAGTGCAGCGGTGTACTTGCGACCGCCCGCCGATATCAGGCGGATGACCTTCGTCTTCTTCTTTTCTTCCGATTCCGTCGTCAAGTAAGTGCCGACGCCCAACTGCCCGCGGATATCGGGTGTGCCGAGCCCGGGGATGGTCGCCACCGGCAGCTCGAGCCGCGCCGGGAAAAAAGCCGGCCACCACAGGGCCGTTGCCGGATAGCCCATATCGGCGGCCTCGTGGAAAAGGGTCTTGGTGGTGTATGGCGGCAGGAACTGCTCGCCCAACACACTCTGTTTGGTCGGGAGCAGCGAGACGTAGGGCATATACGTCTGCGGATCGCGATGGACGAAATCGAAGATGCCATGGGAGCCCGGGTCGACGCCCGTGGCAATGCTGGTCCACGAAACCTCGGTCTGCGGAGGCGAGCAGACCTCCAGCCGGGAATACCCGCGGCCCCCCACGAGCCGGGCCAGATTCGGCATCTTGCCGGCTTCGTGCAGGGCCTCGAACACCCCCGGGTCAAACGAGTCAAAACCTACGATGATCGTGCGCATTTATCATTCCGCTTCATTGCCTGGGACGTACTCTTCCACTTTAAACACCAAGGACACCCGGTGCACAAAGACAAGAAAGGCTTGCCGTTCATTTGTCCTTCTTCGTGCCCGCCGTGTCCTCTGTGTTTGGGCCGGTCAGCTACTTCTGTTCGTCAGCCTTGTCTTCCTTGTTCTCGCGTGACTTGCGCCGCAATTGTGAAAAGTATGCTCGGATCTTCCCGGAAAAAATCAGCACGAGGCCGCTCAGGAGCCCGAAGGCTGCCAGCAACCAGCCGAATATGAGCCCACCACTATTTGGATCAATGTACATTATTCCTCTCAATCTTCAGAACACACGTCATTGCGAGGAGCCGCGAGCCAAGCGAGTGCCGACGACGGCGATGCGTGCCCGTGGCAGGCCATCTCCGACAATGACCCCAGGACATCTTCGCAACACTTGCCTACTATCTCTGCGAAGTGTGATTGTACCACCATCCCGCCCGTGGCCTGCCGCGGCGCTAATCAAACCTCAATAGCTCCAGGACGTCCGCCAGCGTGGCCTCAAAAAGCTCATGCATCACGGCGTCACTGGCGCGATAGGGCCCTCCAAACGAGCCATCCCCGTACACTTGGCGAGCCGTGTTTGCGTCCAGGATGGCGCTGGGCACGCGCGGCGGAGTCTTGCTGCCCTCGGGCACGTTGCCCACCACGGTGAAAGCGAAAGCCTCCAGCCAATTGGCGTGCGCGGGCTTCAAGCCGTGCTTCACCGCCACCACCTCCACCGAGTGCGACTGCCACCAGTCATACCAGTTGAGTCGGAGATCGGTCAGCTCATTGTTGACCTCGTGCAGGTGGGCGCGCGCCGGCGAGTTGCCGCCATGCCCGTTCAGGACCAGTATGCGCCTGAAGCCGTGAGCGTGCGCCGCGCGGACGATGTCCTCGACGGCTGCGGCAAGCGTGCTTACCCGCAAACTCAGCGTGCCGGGGTAGGCTAGAAAATACGGCGAGGCGCCGAAGTTCAGCGGCGGCGCAACCAGGACGCCTGTGGACTGTGAAGCCGCGTCCGCCAGCGCCAACGGGATCTTGATATCGGTCAACAGACTCAGATACCCGTGCTGCTCGGTGGCGCCCGTCACCAGCATCAGGCGGTCCTCGCCCTCCAGATACTTCTGGACGTCCATCCAGTTCAGATCTTCGAGTCGCATGATTATTCCTCTAGCTCACCGCAGCTCGCGCATTCGGCTTTACGTGCTCTGATTTCGCGCGCACGCGCGAGACGTCTTCCCATCGGAGCGTGCGCAGGGCCATGCGCTTGGATTCGACAGCCAACATCCCAAATCGAAAACCTGAAATCGTTACGGTGTAGCGGTCGCCGTTGGTGTCGCCGTGTCGGTGGGGACAGGCGTATTGGTCGGGGTCGGAGTATTGGTGGGGAGCGGTGTATCGGTGGGGAGCGGTGTATCGGTGGGTACCGGCGTATCGGTCGGGGGTGGGGTATCCGTGGGTACAGGGGTATCGGTAGGAAGAGGCGTATCGGTGGGCAGGGGAGTCGGCGTCGGCAGGGCGAGCGTGAAGTGCACAAAACGCTCGGCATAACCGGCGTTGCCCTCCATATATAGATGAAGCGTGACGGTCTGGTTCCCCAGGTTGGACATGTCCCAGTTGAACAGCATGGCATTGTTGATGGGCTGGTGGCCCTCCGCCAGCGTGGTCCAGCTATCAGGACTGTCCCCCACACCAAACTCGAGCCGCCATGACTTGAAGCCACCGGTCGCATCCGCCGTCCCCCGCAGCGCGAGCGTAGGCTGTGAGATGACCTGCCCATCGTCCACGTTAAGGTCCAACGTCGGATGCGAATCATTCGCGCCGCACTCCCGCTCGGGGGCGTAGACCGGCGGCACGGAGAAGCCATTATCATCCAGCCAGCTGCGACCATCCTTGGTGGCGAACCATTTGCGCGCCCACGGGTCGCTGACGTTGATGACTACCTGCTTATCAGTGGAGTACGGGCAGGCGTCCGAAGCTTCCAGTCCCGTCCAGGTGTCCAGCTTGACCTGCCGGCGCAGGTCCTGACTCGCCGGCAGCGGCGGTTGGTCGGACGCAAAGATCTCCGTGCGCTGCCCGCCCTTGCACCAATTGGAAGGTTCCGTGCCCGAGAGCGAGCAGATGACCTTGTCCACGATGCCCGGCGGCCGCGTGAATGCCGTGGTCGTTCCGCCACCCTCATAGGGCGCCGCCATTTGCATGAACTGCGACCAGATGGGCGCCGCGCCGCTCACGCCGCTTGTATTCACCATCGGTGTGTAGTCTGCGTTTCCGATCCACACGCCGGCCGCCAGGTCAGGAGTGTAGCCCAGCGTCCAGTTGTCACGGAAGTCATTGGTCGTGCCGGTCTTGGCCGCAACGGGGAACGGCAGGTTCAATACCGAGTTCGTCCCGAACATCCAGGAGCGCGCATCGTTGTCGGAAAGAATCGAAGTGATGAGATAGGCATGTTCGGGCCGGATGATCTGTTCGCCCTGCGGAGGGTTGTACTGGTACACGACATTGCCCTGATGGTCCACGATCTTCAGGATCGAGACCGGCGGCATCCTTACGCCGCTATTGGCGAAGACCGAAAAGGCGCTGACCATCTCCAGCAGGCTCACATCGCCGCCGCCCAGCGTCAGTGACAGGCCGTAGTCATCGCGGTTGAGCGATGTGAACCCGAAGCGCTTGGCCATGGCGATCATGCCGCCATCCCCGTACACGCCCACAAACTGGAGCGTCTTCACTGCCGGGATGTTGAATGAGTTAGCCAGCGCCGTTCGCACTGTGACCGGGCCGTGGAATTTGTTGTCGTAGTTGTTGGGAATATACGGTTCGCGCGGGTCGTTGGGATCGCCCGATGGCGGAAACTCTGACGGGACATCCCAGATCAGCGTGGCGGGTGTCCATCCCTTCTCGAAGGCTGCGACGTAGTTGATGGGTTTGATGGCTGAACCCGGCTGTCGCGTCTCACTCGCGGCCATGTTGACCTGGCCAGAGATGGCCGCGTTCGCGAAGTCCGCCGATCCTACCATCGCCAGGATCTCACCGGTCGAGGGCTTGATGGCTACCAGGGCGCCGTCGCTGGCGTTGTTTATCGCCAGCGCAGCCACTTGCGCGGTCACCATCTGCTGAGCCGCATCCTGCAGTGTGGGATCCAGCGTTGTCGTGATGGTGAAGCCGGCCCGGTAGATGGTCTGTGCGTCGTAGTTGGACTCGAGCTGCGACCGCACGTAGTTCACCCAGTGCGGGAATCGCATGTTGACGTCGGGCGGCGGGAAATTGTACTCGCGCACATCCAGCGCGGCCTGCGCCGCGGGTGGCGCCTCCACGCACACAGGTACCAGCTGCTCCGTGACCTTGATGCAGTTCTGCTCATAGCTGTCCTGCACCATCAGCGTCAACACCTGCTGGTCGCGCGCCAGCGTCGCATCGCGATTGGTGTAGATATCGTAGACCGCCGGGGATTGCGGCAAGCCTGCCAGGAACGCCGCCTGGGCCAGCGTCAGCTTGTCCGCGCTGGTGCCGAAGTACGTTTCGGAGGCGGCTTCGATCCCATAAGCCAGATTGCCGTAGTAGATCTCGTTCAGATACAGTTCGAGGATCTGGTCCTTCGAATAGCGGCGCGTGATCTCCGCCGCCAGAATGATCTCTCGCGCCTTGCGGAGATATGTCCGCTGGGCGCGTTCGCCGGGCGCAAGCAGAATCGAGCGTGCGATCTGCTGCGTAATCGTCGAGGCGCCGGAAACTGTTTCGCCGCTGGTGTAGTTCTGCCACAGAGCGCGTAGGATCGCCAGCACGTTGTATCCGGGGTGATTGTAGTAGTCCTTGTCTTCGGTGGCGATCGTCGCCGCCAGCAGCTCGGGAGAAATCTTATCCAGGGTCACGTAGGTCCGGCGTCCCGCGTTCGGATCCAGGATCTCGTACAGCAGGTCACCATTGCGGTCGAGGATGCGCGTCGTCTCAAACTGCGAGCTGCGCTGCTGCAGATCGCTCACCGAGGGCAGCGACTGGGCCATGGCATAGTATTCGTACAGCGCCAGTGACGCCAGGCACAAACCCACGATGACCAGCAGGAACAGGAGCACGATCAGCCCTTTCACCACACAGCCCGAACCGGGGAAGCGGCGAGCAGGGACGCGGCCGCGCGAGCCGCCCGCCGGGCTACGTGGCAGGCCCGCGGGTGGAGTGGGGCCTCTTGGAGTGCTTTTGGTCTCGAGGGCCGCCGGCGTGACGGTCGTCCCGCTGACATCTAACTCGCTGACGCGGCGCGGCAGGGGCATGTTGTCTTTGTCGAGCGCAGGATAGGTGCCGCGCGGCAGCGGCTCGTCGGGCCGCGCCTTCCCCGCCGGAGGCTCGGCGCGTGTCTCGTCTTCGGACTTCAACAAACGGCGAAATTTGTCGCGCGGATCGTCCGTCATAGGCTCAAATATCGACAGACACGCCTGCACGTCGAGGCATGCTTCATTTGGGCCTGGAGAGCACCAGCAAGGTCAGGCTCCCCTTCATGCACACTTCGTCCTGCTGGTTCTTTAGTTCCGCGGTCAAAACCACCGAGCCTCCGCCGATGCGCGGCAGGGCTTTGGTCTCGACGACATTAAGGTCGGCGTGGACGGAGTCGCCTAGGTACACCGGCTTGATGAACTTCCAGCCATTGATCTCGCGGAACGCGATCACGGTACCATCCAGGATGCCGGTCTTCCAGGCCAGCCCCACGGCAATGGACAGGCCGAGCAGCCCATGCGCCACGCGGCGCCCAAACGGTCCGGCCTTGCTGAACTCCTCATCGGTATGGATGCGGTTGTTGTCGCCGGTGAGGTTGGCGAAAGTCATGATATCGCTGTCAGATACTGTCCGGCCTTCCGTGTGGATCGTCTCCCCAACCTTGAACTCCTCAAAGTACAAGCCCATCTCTACTCCTGTAATTTCCTGCGGGTCGCTCCGCAGCCTTGGCGCTCCACCCATGGAAGATCACCGATCACCAGCCCGGCCGCCCAGGGTCTGATCCTGCGTCCATAAGCGAAAACGCCGGCTCGTGGATGGTCCGCCTGAACGGAATCATTGTCCAACATTATGACCCAAAATTATACCCTTTGACCCCGCTCCCCTATAACCGTACAATTGAGCCATGCGCGACTGGTCTCTTCGCTGCTCCAATCCTTCACAGCCAGCCGATCCACTTGCACTCACGCTGGCCGCCGACTTCCGCCTTTGCCAACCCGACTACTTGAACGACCACATCTGGGAGCTGGACCCCGGGGCTGGCGAGCCGCCCAGCGTGTCCATCCACACCACTTACGGCTTGCGGGCGCGCAGTATGCGCCTCTTCTATCGCTTCGCCGAAGGCGGCAAGGCGCTCGTGAATCCTGATGAGTTCCACTCTCCGCCCCGGCTGCGCCGCTTTTATCCAAACTTCATGGAGCTCAGTTTTGTTCCCTTGGAAGGCCTGGAACTCACCGCCGAATACTGGGCTCCCGAATCGCACGTGCTGGCGGGACGCCTGACCTTCACTAACCGGGCAACCACTGCCCGCGAGGTCGAGTTTGCGTTGTGCGGTGTAATGACTCCGCTGGACGGCAAAGCGCTGGCGCCGGCGCAGCACCAGATGATCAACGTGTTGTCGGGGCGGACGGGCGGCCTGACTCCGGTGGTCTTCATGGCTGGCGGCGCACAACGCGGGACCGCGGCGCATCCGTCACTGTCCTTAAAGCTGGCTTTCGGGGCCGGCATGACGCGGACCCTCGCCTGGGCGTGCGCAGCCGAGGGCGATGCTCAGGCCTCCTTCGACCTGGCGCGCCGCACCGTCGCTCGTCCGTGGGATGCCGAGCGCTCACGCATCGAACTGCTCGACACGGCCGACGTCCTCGACATCTACACCGGCGACCCGGACTGGGACGCCGCCTTTGCCTTCAGCCAGCGATCCGCCCTGGCTCTCTTCTATCCGGCCAGCGAGCATCTCCCGCGGCCATCCTTCGTTCGCACGCGCCACCCCGACGGCGGCTACTCGCACACAGGCAACGGACTGGATTACCCGCCAGATTGGAGCGGGCAATCGGCCTTTGACACCTACTACCTCGCCAGCCTTCTGCCGGTAGCCCACGAACTCAAACAAGGCCTGCTTGAGAACTTCCTGAGTGTCCAGACCGCCGACGGAGCCATCGACGCCAGGCCGGGCTTGGGCGGCCAGCGCGCCAAATACGCTGCCGCGCCCCTTCTAGCCAGCCTCGCCTGGAGTGATTTCATGGACGTGCCGGACGAGGCCTTCCTGGCAGAAGCCTTCCCGAAGCTTCTGGCTTTCTTCGATGCCTGGTTTGCCTCGGAGCGCGACCCTGACGGTGATGGCATCCCTCAGTGGCAACAAGTGCTCCAGACCGGATTTGATGATCATCCACTTCTGGATACGTGGCACCCGTGGTCGCAGGGGGTGAGCGGTTCTGCCGTATTCAATCCCGAACTGGAGGCGCTGCTCTGCCGTGAGGCCGACTCGCTCATCGCGATGGCTCGCGAATTGGGCCGGGTCGAAGCACTCAATGCATTGCAGCGGCATGCGGCCGCCCTCGAGGCCTCGGTCGCAGCTGCCTGGACGAGCCGCTCGCTTTACGGCTATCGCGATCGCCTGACGGGCGCATCTCAGCCGGGCAGGCTCATCGGCAGCCAGAAGGGATCTGGCGAGCTGTCCCTGAAGATACCCGAGTTCGATCAGCCAGTGCGCCTGTTGGTGCAGGTGGAGACGAAAAGCCCGGGGTTGCAGCATCTCGTGATCGAGATTACCGGTTTGTCGGCGGTTCAGCCGCCCGCGGTGCCGGCTGCGGACGGCAGCGAGGCCGCGCGCACCGACCTTCCTCAGCGCGACCGCAATCAGATCGAGCGCATGGAAACCCCGCAGTTCCAGTGGCGCGCGGGTGGATTGGTGGCAACCAGTCAGAACGTCTACGGCAGGATCAATCGAATCATGGTCAAGGGCTTGGACGAGCAGGACCGGCTGGTGGTGCAGACCGTCGACACCTCCGGCGAGGACATCACGCTCTTCACGCCCCTTTGGGCGCACCTGCCAGATCAGGAGCAGGCTGAAGGGATGCTGAGGCGAACTCTCCTGGCCAGTGGGATCTTCGATCAGCGCTTCGGCATACCCGCCCTGCCCACTTCGCCGGCCGGCGCTCGCGCCGGTGCAAAAGAGACCGCTGAAGCCGAGGCAGTGGCCTTCGGCGTGCACCTGCCATGGAACCAACTGATCGGCGAGGGATTGCTAGCCTACGGGTTTCGCGCGGAAGCAGCGCGCCTGACCACGCGCCTGATGAGCGCCGTAGTCCAGTCCCTGAAACAGAACCGCTGCTTTTATGAGCGCTACCATTCGCGCACCGGTAGCGGCCTGGGCGAGCGTGGCGCACTGACCGGACTCGCACCGCTCGGCCTCTTCCTGCAGACCCTCGGCGTCCACATTATCTCGCCTACCAGCGTCCGATTGGCAGGCAGGAATCCGTATCCGTGGCCGGTCACACTTGTCTACCGGGGGCTGCGCGTGGTACGCGGTCCGGATGCCACCCAAGTGGTGTTCCACAATGGACAAGTGGTGACGGTCAGCGATCCCGCACCCTGCCTTGTTTCGATGTGACGGGCCGCGTGAATCGGCCGAATCTGTGGGCGCCCCTATGCCGCGTGGCCGTTGAAGGTGGAGATCCTCTTCCTGCTTCATCCGGTGCTACAGCAGCAGTCCCATCATCTGCACCTTCGAGGTGGACTCAGACGAGGAATCTGAGTATCATGAAGTTGATGAATTCCGCGATCCTTCGGGCGGGGTGGAGTAGGTTCCGCTCGGGCGTCAGGAAGGAACCATGACTACGGCACCCATACGTCTGATCGTGCTCGCCGTCGTGCAGGATCAGGATCTCGACGTTGCCACGCGGGCCCTGGAACCTCTAGGAGCGCTGGTCGTTTGCATGGCAAGCACCGGCGGTTTCCTCGGCCGCCGCAACGCCACCTTGCTGATCGGGCTGCCTGACGGCCGCGAAGAAGAGGTCCTTGCCGTCCTGCGCACCTCGTGCCGGCAGCGCGTGGAATACATGACCATGCCGCTGGAAGGCTCTCCGATGCCGATGCCCGCCCCGATCCCGATAACGGTCGGAGGCGCAACCGTGTTTGTCCTCCCGGTGGAAAGAGTCGAGGAGCTGTAGCACAATGCGGCCTTTGCGCAGGAGCAAGACTGCGGCCGCCTGCCGTGCACAAGGAGACTAAGCCATGAAGATGATCATCCTGATCGTGAAGGACCACTTGACCGAGGCCCTCAGGAGTGCCCTGACGGGCGCTCAGTATCGGGTGACGGGCATTGCCTCCACCGGCGGCTTTCTGCACAGTGGGATCACCACGATGCTGGTGGGTGTCGAAGATGCCCAGCTTGAGCCGGCCATCTCGCTTATCCGTTCCGCGGTCGGCGCCCGCCAGGCCGCCGAGCCTCAGGCCACGCTTTTCGTGGTCCCCGTCTCGCGCTTCGAGCAGGTGTAGTTAAACTTGCGCTGGTCGTTGCCGCGGTCCTTCCCGCCACCATCCAAAATGCACGTGGGAGAAAGGCCAGCCTGGATGCAGCGCTGAGCGTCCGATACCGGCGCATCTGGACAATTCACGGATCATCACTAATGGAGAGATCAACATGTTTCGCATCAAGCTTCTGATTCCCGCCGTCATTATTGCCGCGATCGTACAGGCGTGCGCTTCGCCGACCGGCACCCAAGCGCCTAGTCAGCCTGCAACGACTGCTGCAACTCGGACCGTGGAAGGAACGCCATCGCCGTTTCCGCCTCCCTCAGCGTCGCCGGTCGCCGCCTCACCGCCGTCCCCCTCAGCGGTCCCCACTCTGCTGCCGCACTCTCTGTATTTTCTCAACCGCGACTCGGCTGGCGTGCTGCAAGTCTTCCGTCTGGAAGCCGACGGTCAGACCGTTCGGCAGGTGACTTCCGAGTCAGCTGAGGTCAACACCTTTGATGTCTCGAGACAAGACGGCAGCGTCGCATACACGTCCAATAACCAGTTGCTGCTCGCGGACGCCAACGGCGCGGGCCGCCGCATCTTGCTGGATGGTGGGCCCATAACCGATGCCAACCGTCTGACGAACAGCGTGGGTCTGCCGGTCTGGTCGCCAGACGGGCAAACGTTGGCTTTCACCTATGGCGGATTGAACTTCTACGCCATGAGCAGCGGCACGACCACCAAGGTCCTCGAAAACAAAATCGATACCTCTCAGGGCTTCCCAATTGTAGGCGAACTGTATTCCCCCAACGGCTACTCGCCGGACGGCAGCAAGCTGCTGGTCAACATCGGCCTGAACGAAGGCGGCACGTTTGGCATCTATGATCCGTCCACCAATGGGCTGGTGCGGTTCACCAATTCAAGTGGCGGTCTCGTGTGCTGCCGCGTCGACTGGACCCCCGACGGCAGCCGTCTATATGTGAGCAACCAGTTTCTGGGTATGTTCGAGTCGGGACTGTTCTCCGTCGACTCCGCAACCGGCGTCGTCTCGACGCTGCTGCCCGGCGCGGCCTCGGACAACACCTTCAATTTTGCCTATGCCGCCCAAGTCGGGCAGGATGGCAAGTTGAATTTCTTCTTCAACAACCTGACGGCGGTCCCGAACCCCGGCTCTACGCCGCTTTATCTCGTCCGCTCCGACCCCGATGGCGTTGGCAATCGCACGAACTTGCAGCCCAACACCTTTGACAATATCACAGAGGTCCTGTGGGCCCCCGATGCCAGCCTCGCCATCGTGGCCACTTTGCCCCCCGACGCCATAAAGGATGCAGGCGGCCAGGTCGAGATCATCTATCCCGATGGCCGGCAGAGCATCGCACTGCCATCCTTCGCTCAACAAATGCGCTGGGGGCCCTAGTCGGGCGAGACCCCAGCGCCTCCGTACCTCTCCGCATCAGCCGCGCACCCGCTCCCGGGTGGCTATCGCCTCAGCGCAGCCGTTCCCGAAACGCAAGTGCGTGCTTGACGTCGTCCGTGTCAAGTCTGAAGATACCCAGCCCTGCGACGATCTCGAGTGACTGCTCGTCGTTTACATCCCATGCGTGGACTTCGAAGCCCTGCCGACGCACTGCACTGGCAATGGCTCCTGATAATTGGGTTGGATGGAGATGAACCGCTCTTGCATGCGCCAGGCGGGAATACTGGATTGCAAGATATTGCACCACGTCTGGCTTCATCCAACTTTCAGAGCGCGGCATGAGCAGGTCGGTGTTGAGGCCGTGGCATAGATCTTGTATGCCCAACAATAATGCCGGCTCGTGCGACGTGACCTCAACTGTATTCCAAATGCCTTTGAACCTATTCAGGACTTCACCAATGATCTTCGGTGCTTCTGGCTCTGGTCCCTTGATTTCTATCTCCATGCCGATTTTGCTGCCAAAGATTTCGAGGACTTCAGCCAGCGTAGAAATGTGACCTGCCTCCGCGGCAGGATTGTCTTTACAGAACACCTCCACACCGCGCAGTTGCTCTAACGTAAAGTCAAAGATCGCCCCCGAGGCGGATGAGTTTTCTTGAAGGTAGCAATAGTGGTAGACAACCGGGATATGGTCAGACGTGAGCCGCACGTCAAGTTCCACTGCGTCTGCACCCAGCGCAACGGCCCGCTCAAATGAAGCGATTGTGTTCTCCGGGGCCCCCGTGGAAACGCCTCGATGGGCTACGATCTCAAGAGGCCTCATCCTCTACTCGCTCAAGTTGCGCTGATCCGCCTGCGCCGGGCTGGGGCGTTTCTTCTCAAGCCATTTCAAGAAGAAGTAGTTGGCAAATCCGAGCACGACCATGCCGAGCAGGAAGAGCGGGTAGTAGATCCTCCAGTTGTGCGGCCCGGTCATCATGGACCATTCCGACATACCGCCAATGCCTGCCAGGAGCGTGAGCGGCATGAAGATGGTAGTGATGAAGGTCAGGCGCCGGACCGTGGCATTGGTGTCGTTGGCAGCTCGGGCCATCTGGTTGTTCAGCATGGAGAGATACATCTCCATCAGGCTCGTAACCACATCGCGGGATGCTTCAGTCAATTCAAAGAACTTGGCCAGGTGGTCGTAGATGTCACGGTAGTGATACAGCGCTTTTTCAGTGATGAAGGGACAGTCTTTGCGGCAGATCTTCACTAGGATCTCCCGCTCGTAGAAGAGGCTCTTACGGACCGCCAGCACGTCCTTTCGCAGATGCAGCAGATCGGCGGGATTGAAGCGGGTCAGCTCATCCAGAATGGCTTCTTCCGATAGGATGAGTTCATCCTCCATTTTTTCGATTTCCACGAATTTCCTGTCGACGACATGATCCAGGAGCACATGCAGGAGGAAAGCCGGACCCCGGCGGACGCTGTCGCTTTCGAGCTCCACCTGACGTTCCAGCCCCATTAGCAATGGATGCTTCTCCGCGTCGCGTTGATGGACGGTCACCAGGAAATCAGTCCCGATAAACACGTCCACCTCATAGATCGCGAGCGTATGATCGGAAAAGTGAAAGGCGTTGAAGAGCATAAAGCTGTGGTGGGGATAATCATCAATTTTCGGGATCTGATTGCTGTCCGTGCAATCTTCGGTCGCCAGAGGATGCAAACCCAACGGTCCCATGAGCTCCGAGAGCTCCTCCTTGGTTGGCTCGCAATAGTCCAGCCACGCAAAGCCCCCCTTCTTCGCGGCGGCGAGTGCCTTTGGCCAGGTCGTGGAACGGATCAGTTTTCCCGTACGCGAGACGTGGTAGAACTTGGACTCAGACATGGTTGCTCCGCATATTTCCCCTTTGCTCGCTGTTCTTTTCGGCTGACGATGTGACCACACTTGCGCTTCCACGCTGAGAGCCCCGCTCTAAACCGCCCAACAGGGGGCCGCGCTTTGCGAACCAATGGCTACCCAACTGCCACAAATCGATCCGTTTCGAGTATAGCCCTCGTGCCGCGACTGCCGCCCGGATGGCCTGCGCACGGCCTCATGGTCCGCGAACGACAAGGCGCTATTAGCGTGGAAGGGCCCCCTCCATGATCAGTTGCTCAGCCAGGTTGCCAGCACCGGTTGTGGATAGCTCCACTCCTATTTCCTTGAACCCGAGCTTCCTGTAGAGACTCACAGCGGGCAGTTGGTGCTTGTAGACCGCCAGTCTCGCTTTCGTGAGGAACGATTTCTTTGCCAGTTCCGTCAGTATCTCCTGCATGAGTCGTGCTGATATTCCCTTCCGCCTTTCTTCCTTCGGAACGTAGAGGGATACGATCGTGGCGGTATCCGTCGAGGTTTCTTCGACAAAGGCCCCGACCACGCCCACCAGCTTGTCGTTCTCCTTCGCGAAGAGAAGCCAGCTCCGTTCGCCCTGCAGAGCATCGGTAAGCCGCTTCTTCCAAGATTCATCCAGGAGATCTAGGCTGGCTGCATGGGAAGAGCTGAAGGCCTCCGGCTCATCCTTCAGCGCCCTTAGGCGTAAATCCCGGTATTCCCGCCACCTATCAACTGGGAGTCTGAGAATTTCCATGTTCGAAATGTTGCTCCCGAATAGCTCCAAGGTCAGCGCAAGCAGGGCTATCCCAGGACGATATTATCGATCAGCCGGGTCTTGCCTAGAAACACGGCCATCGATAGGAGCGCCTTGCCCGCCACCTGCTCGAGCTCCAGCAGCGTCTCGTAGTCGGCGCACGAAACGTACTGGGCCTGCGCCAGCGGCTCGGCAGCGAGCGTCTCCGTCATGATCTGGCGCAGTCTCCCCGCGGAGCGCTCGCCGTTGTCGTAGGCGGATTTTGCCGCCGCAAGCGCACGGTAGAGCACGGTCGCCGCCTTGCGCTGCGGCTCATCCAAATACACGTTGCGGCTCGACATCGCCAACCCGTCCGGCTCCCGCACGATCGGGCACACCACGATGTCGATGGGGAAATTCAGGTCACGGGTCATTTGGCGGATGACGGCCGCCTGCTGGGCATCCTTCTGGCCGAAATAGGCTTTCGCCGGCCGCACGGCGTTGAATAGCTTGCTGACCACGGTGGTCACGCCCCTGAAGTGCCCGGGGCGCTGGGAGCCTTCCAAGGGCAGTGTCATTTCCTGCACCTCCACCCACGTCTGGTAGCCGGGCGGGTACATCACTGCAGCCGTAGGCGTCCACACCATGTCCACGTCGGCTGCTTCCAGCAAGCGCAGGTCACGCTCCAGATCGCGTGGATACTTGGCGAGATCCTCGTTCGGCCCGAACTGCGCAGGGTTGACGAAGATACTCACAACCACGCTTTGGCACTCGTCGCGGGCACGGCGGGCAAGGGACACGTGTCCCTCGTGTAAGTAGCCCATTGTTGGCACTAGGCCCACCGGTCCGCCAAGCAGCCGGAGGGCGGAATCAAGCTCGTCAAGGGTGGTCACCACCATCATTTGTCTAGTCATGTCCAAAAAGTCCTTGTTGACAGCCCTAGAAAATCCGTGCTACACTCTTAATGTACCCGTAGCTACCCTAGTGCCCGGCATCCCTGAAAGGAGCAAAAAATGGCCTATGCATTCACCAATTCCAAGGGTGTGACCTACTACCTGCATAACCGACGGACGATGGCTGCCAGCGGCAAAGAGCGCGTTCTGTTCTTCTTCTCGAAAGAGATCAAGGAAGGTGCCCTCGACGCCGTGCCGGCAGGCTATACCGTAGTAGAGATGAAGACGGGCCTGCCCGTCTTGAAGAAAGTATAACCGTCAACACGCCTACATTTGGCTTTCCCAAAAACCCAGCGTCTCTGCGCTGGGTTTTTGGTTGCTGACGTGCTTTAGTCGTACCTCCCTCGTGAGAGTATCCCCACTGGCGGGGGTCGGCTGGGTTGCAGCCCCAAATATCGGCCCTCTATTTTCTCGTGGCGCGGCCGCCACCCCATATTTAGGGGACTGTCCTGGCTTGCCGCCGTGGCCCACCTAATGGACAAGGCTGATCAGCCTTCATTACCGGCTTCGTTTGCAAACGAGGTTTCCTGCCATCCATCGAGCCACCCTTACCCAATCGGTCGCGGGCGCGCCACAGGCCAGAGCGTCCTTCGCCGCCACCCCCGAACTTGAGGAGTCCTGAGCCGCTGGTTCGAGGAAGGTGCTCCTGCGTTGCTGTGAGCACTCACAGACCCCTGGATGTTAGCTGATAGCTAAACTCCTAGCCAGCAGACTTGGCCAGTTCCTCGATTTTGGATCTGATCTTCTTGAAATCGAACCGATATTCGTACTTCTTGCCAAACAGGTTCGATTGCTCAACGATCGTCTCTTCCCTTCCACCTAGACCGCTTTTCGTAACGGTAGTTTTGAAACCAAATCCCGGGCCACCGTCCATATCACCTCCGGTAGACAAGCCCGAGCCTGCTTCTTTGAGCATTTCCGTGAATTTCACGACCTTTTTGGTATCGTCAATTCTGAGCTGCGCCCGGTACTCAAGCTTCTGCGTCGACAGAAAGGCTTTTCGTTCAGCCACCACCTGCTTGATCTCCCAGATGCCCCGGTTTTCGCGGAGTTCAGCCGGGAGACTGACTGCATATTCCCGAATCTGATCGAACAAAGTAGCCATAGGAACCTCCTCGAGCCTCAAGAACTCTCAATACTATGCACATGAGTCGCCGCTTAGTCACGTGTCATTCGTCATGACTGCCTGGCTGGCTGACCACGCGGCTCCGGGGCAGCCGATCCTCAATCTCCCAGGCGTGGTCGAGCACGTGCCAGACCGCGCGGCGTACAAAGTAGCGCGGCGACCAGTGGAGCCCGCCTCGCGGTCCTTGGGCAGGCAGCTCACCGTGAGCCGCGGCCGCCAGCCCCTCCAGCATGGCCTCGCGTAGCTGGTCCGGCTGCCCACCTAGTCCGACCGCAACCTTCCTATCGAAATCCCAACCCAGCTTCGAGAGATAAGCGTGCTCTG
>JBGPAT010000028.1:0-15696 GCA_041480885.1 Anaerolineae bacterium | reverse complement strand
CTGCTCCGCAAGCACGGCCATATCCTGCCGAGGGAGATCCTGCGGGTCGCCATGCGTGCTATGTACGCCGTGACCCAGTCCAATTGGTATCCCGAAGGCGACGCCGTACCGACTCTCCGGATACTCAGGGAAAACGGTTTCCATACCGGGGTGGTATCCAATGCCGCCGACGACGAGAACACACAGGTGCTGATCGACAGGAGCGGCTTCCGGCCTTATCTCGAGTACGTAGTCTCTTCAGCGGCCTTCGGAAAGCGCAAGCCTCATCCTGGGATCTTCCAGGCAACACTCGACCACTTCGAAGTAGCGGCGGCGCGGGCCGTCATGGTTGGCGACCTATACGCAGCGGACATCATCGGTGGCCATGGCGCGGGTTTGAATACGATCTGGATCACGCGGCGCGCTCGCGAGTTGCCTGAGGCGGAACCTGTGGCGCCGGATGCGATCGTGTCCACGTTGAGCGAGATACCCGAACTCGTTTCCAGCTAAGATCAGCCGAGGCTTCGACATCGCTGCTTGCGCTAATGGTCCAACTCCGGTACACTTGGCCGCAATCACCCAGGAGGTCGCTATGGAGATCATAGTCTCAACCGAGCAGGGGCGTGTGCCTGTCACCGTCTTGCACGTGAATGGCAATATCGATTCGGCCTCGTACGAAGAGTTCCTGTCGAGGGCTGAGGCGCTCATACAGGGCGGTGCCCGGGATCTCCTGGTCGACTTGGAACACGCTCCCTTCGTCAGCAGCGCCGGCTTACGTGCACTGAATACCCTGTTTGGTCGTCTCCGATCTCTGTCTCCGGACGTAAGCGACGAGGAGATGCATAAAGGGATAAACGCAGGCACCTACAGGTCACCGCACCTCAAACTGCTGAATCCTTCCGAGGCCTCGATAATGACCCTCGAGGCCAGTGGATTCAGCATGTTCATCAGTAGTTTCAAGGACTTGAAGGCCGCGATCGCCTCATTCTGAGATGACCGGCCGCGGTGCTTGCTCGCGGGTGCCTGACAGCACCCTTTTTTGATTTGGGCTGAGCCCAAGCCAAGGGGGACGAATGAAGTGAATGGTAGAATCATGGCATGGGCGATCTCTTCGATCACGCGATGCAGGAGCGCATGAAGAGCGAAGCTCCCCTGGCTGCGCGCATGCGGCCTCGCGGCCTGCAGGAGTACATCGGCCAGGAACACATTGTTGGGCCGGGCAAGCTGCTGCGGCGCGCCATCGAGGCCGACCGCCTGTTTTCCTCGATCATTCTGTGGGGACCGCCGGGAACCGGCAAGACGACCCTGGCACAAGTCATCGCCAACACCACCCGAAGCCATTTTGAAACCATCTCAGCCATTCTTGCCGGCAAGTCCGAGCTGCGTCAGCTCATCGAGGCTGCTCTCGAACGCCGCCGGTTGCACAACGAGCGGACCACGCTCTTCGTGGACGAGGTTCACCGTTGGAACAAGGCACAGCAGGATGCGCTGCTGCCCCACATCGAAAATGGATCCGTCACTTTTATCGGCGCGACCACAGAAAACCCTTTCTTCGAGGTTATCGGCGCGCTGATCTCCCGCTCGCGCGTCTTCCAGCTCCGCAACCTCAATCAGGAGGAGACTGGCATCCTGGTTGACCGCGCCCTCGCAGACCCTGAGCGTGGCTACGGGCAGCGGCGTATTGTTATGGATCCCGATGCGCGTGCTCATATCGTCGAGGTGGCCAGCGGGGACGCACGCAACGCGCTCAATGCACTCGAGCTGGCCGTGGAATCTACCGCTCCCGCCACCGGCGGTGTGATTCACATTACGCTGGACGTCGCCCAGGAGTCGATTCAGCGGCGGGCCGTGCTCTACGACAAAGACGGCGATGCCCATTACGATACGATCAGTGCGTTCATCAAATCCGTCCGCGGTTCCGACCCGGACGCGGCGCTCTACTGGCTGGCAAAGATGCTGTATGCGGGCGAGGACCCGCGTTTCATCCTGCGCCGCCTCATCGTCCTCGCCGGGGAAGACATCGGCCTGGCGGAACCCATGGGTATCGTCGTGGCCGCAGCTGCAGCGCAAGCCTTTGATTACATTGGTCTACCCGAGGGTGTCTACCCGATTGTGGAAGCGACCCTATTCCTTGCCACCGCTCCAAAGTCCAACAGCGCCGGCGCGTACTTCAAAGCGATGCAGAAGCTGGAGCAAGAGGGACAGGTTTCTGTGCCGCGGCATCTCATGGACACGAATCGCGATGGTGAGGCCATGGGGCATGGTAAGGGCTATGCCTATCCGCACGAATTCGACGGTCACTTCACCGCTCAGCAGTATCTTCCCAAGAGACTGCTCGGGACATATTTCTACCGGCCCTCGGGAGAGGGCTACGAGGCGCAGGTCATGGCGAGGCTGGCCCTGTGGCGCGATGCGCAAAGGAAAGCCCTCGGCATCGAACGACGAGAAGACGTGCCAGACTTGAGCGAGCAGAAAATCCAGGAGATCAAGCGGAGGATTCGGTAACGATGCCCTTGCTGCTCCTGATCCGGCACGGCGAGAATGACTACTCGAAGAAAGGCAGACTGGCGGGGCGTCTGCCCGGAATCCACCTTAACGAGCGCGGTCGTAAGCAGGCACAGGATCTGGCGGGCGCCCTAGGAAAGGCTCCAATCAAGGCGATCTACTCGAGTCCGCTTGAACGGGCGCGCGAGACTGCGGCGCCCATTGCAGCAGCTCTCAGCCTGAAAGTCCAAGTGGATCCCGGGCTAACCGAGTCCGACGTTGGCGATTGGCAAGGGAAGTCCGTTCGCAGGCTGGCACTATCCAAGTACTGGCGGATATTCCAGCAAGCGCCGTCGCGCGCAGCGCACCCTGGCGGGGAGAGTTTCATCCAGACACAAACAAGGGTCGCCGCGGCACTCGATTCGATCTGCGCCCACCACAAACCCAGGGATCTGATCGCCTGCGTCTTCCACGCGGATCCGATCAAACTGGCGGTCGCCCACTTCATCGGCTTGCCGCTGGATCGTTTTCAGAGGCTGGCGTGCGAAACTGCCTCAGTAACATTATTGGCAGTCGGCCCTGGCAGTGCGCAACTGCTCTGGTTAAACCGCCGCGCACCGTTCGAATTCCACTCAACCCAGTCAAAGTAGCTTATGTACGCCGCGCCAAATCGCAGGCGAGACTGTCATTTGGCTACGTGCAAGCCAATCCGGGTCTGGCCCAGTTCAGAAGTTACGGATTCGTTTCGCGGAACGAAGAGGAACGAATGCGGCGGGGCCCTCCGGCTCGCGCGATTTCGCGAGACGCGCTCCGGGCGGCCGCAGCTGTGATGCTGTCAAGCCCCTAGCCTGCGGACGGTGGCCGAGCCGACGTGAATAGCGCGATCTTGTTTCCAGTGGGGTCTTTGAATACGCCCCACCAACCCACGCCGGGGATCTCCGTCCTCTCCCGGATGATTGTCGCCCCCAACGCCTTGGCTTTCTTGAGGTCGGCAGCTATGTCGTCGCTGTCGACATGTATCAACACCTCGCCGACTTTGGCGTCTTCACTAACGGTGGTGAAACCCCCACGCGGCGGCTCCAAGGGCTCCCACGTGGAATAATTCATCTCAGGAATCGGAGTGATCTTCCAGCCAAAAAGGTCTTGATAGAACTTGCCAGCCGCTTCAAGACTGCGAGCGGGTATCTCGATGTGCACGATATTGTGCTTCGTCATGGCAGTCTCCATCTCCGGGTAGGATTGTCGATGAGCACATTATAGAACAGATTTTCTGTCTACAGAAGGGGTGTTTGGAGCTGGTTGCCTTGGCCTCAGACGCCTTCAAACAGATCACGGGCAACGCGGTGCTTGCCACCCACCGGCGGCTGCGCCCTCATGTAGTTCTCGTTTTCGCCCAACGCCCGAGTTACGAATCCCATCAGGCCGCGGCGCATTTGGATGCCACCCTGCGAGGCGTGACAGGCCCCCGCCTCGGCTTTGATCTTGGACACCGTGCCGATATCGATCCGAACATGCGTGGGAAATTTGAACTCGGTTAGTGCCTTCAGATCAATGTCCTTGTTGCGGCCAAACTTGCGGGGGTCGACCCCGAAGAACGGCATAACGCTGGTCGCAAGCCGCAGAAATCCATTGGGGAATACGTGAAAGTACAGCGCCCGGGGTCTGAACGGCGAGCCGCTCTCAGGGTGAAAGGCCGCGTCGTCAGCTTTTTCAAACGCCAGGACGGATGCCTGCTGTATGTGGACGTGGTCCGGATGCCGGTATCCGCCGATGGGATCGAAAGTCAGGACCACATCCGGCCTCAACTCGCGTATGTATTTGACGACCTTGCCCGCAACTTCATCCACGGAGTGAGCAACCTGTGCATCCGGATGGCGGTTCTCAACCGAGCCGGGCATCCCCGAGTCCCGGTATCCAAGGAAAAACACGCCCGTCAGGCCCAGGTGCTCGGCAGCACAGCGGAGCTCAGCTTCGCGAAGCTCCGCGATCGAACCGTATTTCCGGAGGTACTTGGCATCCACGGTGCCAACCTCGCCGCGCGTCGCGCAGACAAGATACACCTCATATCCTTTGCGGGCGTAGAGTGCCAGCGTGCCACCCATACCAAATGATTCATCATCGGGGTGGGCCAAGACTGCCAGCAAAACGGGAGACGATTTGGTCATTGCTATCCTAGACTCGTGAGATTGGATTCCGGAGGCAGGTGGTCGAGCAGTCTTCCGGCCCTCGGTGCGACCCGGCAGGGCATAAACGGCAATATCATACCGCGATTGCCGATGCCCATTCAGAGCCTAACGCCGGGATGGGCGCGGAGGTCACGGCACGCCCCTGCTGGGTGCAGATGCCGCGTACGAGATGAGTCTTACGCCGCAGCATCTGTCCTTCAAGCCCGGGACTGCTCCGGCGACTCCCGGCCCGCCCTCTGCGGACAGTAGGGCGCGCTTCGCACGTCTGCCATTGGTGGTGGCGCAAACACAGACCCGGTCCAAGAGTGCAGTGGCAGGCAGTATACTCGCCTGAGGCACGTGCAACAACTGCGAAGATATCCAGAATCTTGGGAAAGGATCCAGACCCATGAAGAGACCCGGCGCAGCAAGGCCTCTGAGGAGACCATATGGAATTTGAGACACTCGCCATTCACGCCGGCCAGGAACCGGACGCAGGCACCGGGGCCGTGATGACGCCCATCTTTCAGACCTCGACTTACATGCAGGATGGGGTCGGCCTGCCCCGCCAAGGCTATGAGTACTCCCGGACCAAGAACCCCACCCGTCTGGCGCTCGAGCAATGCCTGGCGGCACTTGAGGGCGGCGAATTTGGTCTGGCGTTCTCATCGGGCATGGCAGCCACGGATACTGTGCTCCGACTGCTGAGCGGCGGCGCCCATGTGGTCGCGGGAAACGATGTTTACGGCGGCACGTACCGCCTGTTTGACAAGATCCTGCGCCGCTACGGCCTGGGCTTCACGTTTGTGGACACTACGGACCCTGAAAATGTCGCGGAATCACTGACCTCGGAGACGCAGTTGGTCTGGTTGGAGACGCCCACGAATCCACTGCTTTCCATTACCGATATTCATGCCGTCGCGGAAGTTGTTCACGGACATCCAAACCGTCCGCTGCTCGCAGTTGACAACACATTTGCCACACCGTATCTACAGCGCCCGCTGGCGCTAGGTGCCGACATTGTGGTCCACTCGACGACGAAGTACCTGGGCGGGCATTCAGACGTGGTGGGCGGTGCAGTCATCGTCAAGGACCGAGAGCTGTTTGACAGGTTGGCATTCATACAAAATGCCGTAGGCGCAGTGCCCGGTCCAATGGATTGTTTCCTCGTGCTTCGAGGCATCAAGACCCTGGCCATTCGCATGGAACGGCACGCCGAAAACGCGGCATATCTGGTGGACGCCCTGGTCGGGCATAACGCGGTGAGCCACGTCTTCTACCCCTTCCACCGCGGACATCCTCAAGTGCAGATTGCCCGGAAGCAAATGCGAAATGGCGGCGGCATGATTTCATTGGTCCTGCAGGGAGGACGCGCCTCGGCAGTGAAAGTCGCCGAGTCTACGAAGCTTTTCGCGTTGGCAGAATCACTTGGCGGCGTGGAGTCGCTGATCGAAGTTCCTGCCTCGATGACCCACCTTTCCACAGCGAGCTCCCCGCTGGCGGTGGATGCGGGCCTAGTCCGCCTGTCCGTGGGTCTTGAAAACAAGGAGGACCTGCTTCGCGACTTGCAGCTGGCCCTCCAAAATGCGTAGAACCCTGCGAGCCCAAATGGACCCGCCGCGGTCGAATTGCGCTGAGTCAGGCAGCGTGGATCGCGACCAGAGTCACATCGTCGTCCTGACTCGATCCATGCTGGTATGTCATAAGCGTATCAAAGAGCTGGTCACACACCTCTTGGGCCGTGAGCCCGCGCAGCCCCGCCAGCGTGTCCTTGATGCGGTCCAGACCAAAGGCCACGCCGTCGGGATCGCGGCAGTCCGTCATTCCATCGGTGAAAAGCACCAGCGTACTGCCCGGATCAAGCTTGACCGTCTGCTCATCCAGTGTGATCGTCTCCCAGAGCCCCAGCGACATGCCGGCTGCATGCGGGATGCGCTGGACCGTGCCATCTGCATTCAGAATCAGGGGCGGCTCATGACCGGCGCGCGCATACCCGAACTCATGTGTACTTGAATCCAAGATGCCATAGAGCGCAGTTACGAATTGGGCGGACTTCTGAAGGTGGGTGATATGATGGTTGGCCATTTGGAGCACCTGTCCGGAAGTCACTCCCCTATCGGCCTCCGCAATGATCAGGGCATGTGCTCTCGCCATGAATAGGGCCGCCGGAACGCCCTTGTCTGCGACGTCACCAATCACGACAGCCGTCCTCGTATCGCCGACTTGAAAGACATCGTAGAAGTCGCCGCCGACGCGACGGGCCGGCAGGATGCGGGCGCCGAAGTCGTATCCCGGAACAGCAGGCAAGACGTCGGGTAAGATGCTGAGTTGGATCTCGGCGGCGACCTTGAGTTCACGCTCGAGTCTTTCTTTCTCGATTAACTGAGCCTGCGCCGCCTTGAGCTCGTCGTAGGCTTTCTGGAGGGCATGGTTCTTCTCTGTCAGGTCACGGAATGACGAGTTGTTGGTGGCGTCGAGCCTCTGGCTGAGGACGTCCACCATGGCGTAGGCAATGATGGGCCACCGGTTCAGCGTCTGGGAGAATCTTGTCCGGCTCATCACCCAGGCGCGGGCGGGCGTCTTTGCCCGAACGGTGGCGGTGCGCCTGCCGTCGGCAAGGATGAGGCCCATTTCGCCCACGTATTCCCCGGGGCCGCATATTTTGAGCAGCATTTCATCCGGGGTCCCTGCCGCAAGAAGAATTTCCAGACTGCCATCCATCACCACGTATAGATTTTCGCCGGGATCGCCATCGCGAAACAGATACGAGCCAGGCTCGTAGGTCTCGACCGGCAATTCTTTCACCATTTGCGCGAGGTCGCCCGGAGGAACGTCCTTGAAGAGCGGGATCTTGAGGAAGACGGATTCGTCCATGACTGATGCCGACGGGCTCTGCCTCACTGCGTCGGCTCGGAGGATCCGGTCAGATCGACAATTTCCTTGCCTGCCAGCTTGTCCTGGATGCGCTGCACCACGGTTTCCAAGTGTCTCGGTTGATGGACGTAGTCGAGATCGTCGCTGCGGATGGTCAGCACGGGGCACATATCAAATGCATTCAACCACTCGTCATAGAAGGAATCAAGTAAGGATAGGTACTCCGCCGTGATGCCGGTTTCGATGTTGCGCGCCCGGCGGTAGATCCGCTGCATCAACACGGCGACCGGCGCCTTTAGATAGATCAGGAGGGCCGGTCGGGGAAGACTCTCCACGACCAGGTCGAACAGGCGGCGATAAGAGAGAAAGTCGCGCTCCGCCATGTTCCCCATGTGGTGGAGGGCACGCGTGAAGATGTGGAAGTCTTCATAGATGCTCCGGTCCAGTATCGCCGAGCGGGAGTCCTTGACGGCCTCCAGGTACTGTTCGGCACGGTGTCCAAGGAAGAACACCTGCAAGTGGAATGCCCAGGCGTGCATGTCGCCATAGAAGTCGGATAGGTACGGGTTATCTGCGACTGATTCGTAGCCACTACGCCAGCCAAGTCGCTCGCCTATCCGTTCGGTCAGCGATGTCTTGCCCGTGCCAATATTACCTGCCACCAACACCAAATGCTTCGCCATGCCCGTCTCTGAAGTTCTAGTATAGCAGAAAAGGACTAGCGGCTATCACCGCGGCCGGCGTTGGTTCCCTGGAATGCGTCAGCCTCCCCGAAACGGATTACAATTGCATCTCCCTGTGAGTCCGGCAAGGAGATATCAACTATGCAGAAGAAGAGCCTAGCTCTCATCGCCCTCCTGCTGGTAGCGCTGATTTCAACTATTGTACTAAGCGTGCGTGGATCCGGTGGAGCCGAGGCAGTCCCCACCGTTGGCGCTGGCGATCTCCGGACTGAAGCAGTGCGGACATTTGCTGCGGGCCTGACGGCTACGGTGCTCAGTGCGCCGATATCGACTGCGACCAGCACCGCCGTCCCACCGTTGACGACGGCTGCAACGGGCTCGGGCTCGGTCACACCGACCTGCAACCGCCTGCGATGGATCAAGGACGTCTCCATCCCGGACAACACTCCAATGACGCCTGCCCAGGTCTTCACCAAGAGCTGGCTTGTGGAAAACAACGGCACCTGCCCGTGGCAGCGTGGCTATCAGGTCATCCTAGTGGGCGGCTTGGCGATGGGCGGATCGCCCTTTCCGCTGGCAACGACCGTGCTCCCGGGAGGGCAGATCCAAGTCTCGATCAAAATGGTCACCCCAACCGATCAGACTGGCATCGTGCAGGGAACCTGGCGTATGTCAGATGCGAACGGTGCGCCTTTCGGAGACATACTCACGGTGGTGGTCGTGGTAGGAGGCGGCAGCAGCACTCCGCCCAGCGCAAAGGCAACCGCGACCCATGCCACGGCCACGTCAACACCCTGATTGTGCAGGTTGGGTTACCACCCCTCGGCGAAATCGCCGGCTAACGGCGCAGTTGCCTACCGCCAGCGCAAGCAACCAAGAAGAAGCCCTCCGGGCCGATGAGCGACCCGACGGGCTTCTTGTGTTGATAGGGATGCTGTTTGTTAGGAGCCAGTCTGTCTAACAATCCCGACTCTGTCGTGCTGGACAGCGCCTACCGCTTCGTATAAGTCGGCGCCTTGCGGGCGCGCTTGAGCCCAGGCTTCTTTCTCTCCTTGACTCGGGCGTCACGCGTGAGCAAACCGTGCTTGCGCAGAGCGGGTGTCCAATCGCCATTGATCAGCACAAGGGCGCGGGCCAGGCCGAGTCGCACGGCGTCGCTCTGGCCAGTCACTCCACCGCCCGTCACGGTCGCATTCACATCGTACTTGGTGGCCTCCTCGCCACACGCTTTGAAGGCCAGCAAGATATCCTCCAGATCCCCCATCCGGTTGAAGTAGGCAGCCGCCTCTTTTTCGTTGACCACAAACCTGCCGCTGCCACCCATCAAACGCACCCGGGCCTTGCTCTCTTTGCGGCGCCCGATACCTTCGTAGTATTGAACAGACATAATGACAAGTCCTTTCTACTTGAGGGGCTCCGGCTTCTGCAATCCGTGCGGATGGTCGGGGCCTGCGTATATTTTCAGGCGCCTGAGCAAGGCTCGACCCATGCGATTATGCGGCAGCATGCCCCACACCGCAGCCCTCAGCACGCGATCCGGATGAGTACGCAGCTGGTCACGCAGCGTAACCGATTTCAAGCCTCCCGGAAATCCCGAGTGGCGGTGATAGCTCTTGGAGTCGAGCTTGAGGCTGGTCCTGGTACCGGTGACCGAAACACGCTCGGCATTGACGACAACTACGTAGTCGCCCATGGGTACTCCGGGCGTGAAGCCCGGCTTGTGTTTGCCAAGCAGTACATGCGCGACGCGCGAGGCAAAGCGACCCAGCGTTTGACCGCTGGCATCCGCCAGGTACCACTTGTGATCAATCTCAGCAGCTTTCGGATAATACGTTTTGTACACGTTCGATCTCCACTTGATTTCGTTGCCCGGGCACGGACCCCAACGCCATCCGACTCAGTAATCCACGTTCACCAGGGTGAGCCCCTGGGCGGGCGCAATGCCCGCCGGCAGATCCGTCCTCCGCCGGCCGCTCTCCAGGCTCTCGATGAGCGCGCCCGGCAGGCATCTTCGCTGAGCGACCGCCACCTGAGCATACACCAGTCGCCGCACCATATGGTACAAGAAGCCGTCAGCCACGATCTGGTAATACCACTCATCGCCCGAGCAGCTCCACTCAGAGGTCGTGACCGTCCGGACGGTGTCTCCGCCTTTGTGTGGCGCCGAACCAAATCCGGCGAAATCGCGCCGACCTGGCAGGCATTTGGCCGCGTCCTCAAGCAGATCCTCTTCCAAGGCGGGCCAGACGCGCCACGCCATTGCTTCGCGAAGCGGATCCCTGACCGGCTGACAGATCAGTCGGTACCGGTAGCGCCGTGAGGTGGCATCATAGCGCGGGTGGAACTCGGGTTCGGCCAGCTCGACGGTGCTCACCGCCATGTCCACCGGCAGATTCGCATTCAGCGCCTCGCGCAGGGCATCCGTTCCGTGAGCCCAATCAAAGTCGAGCGCCGCGACCTGGCCTGCGGCATGGACACCAGTGTCCGTCCGCCCTGACAGGATCACGCTGCGACCGCGCCATCCGAGGCTATGCAGCCCCTGCTCGAGCTCGCCTTGCACGGTCCTGCGCCTTGCCTGCCGCTGGCTGCCCAAAAAGGCAGTCCCATCGTAAGCGAGCGTCAATTTGTAACGTGCCATGCCGGTGGATGAATGACCGTCCTGGCCCACTGCCAACCGCCAGCCGCTCTTGCGTGCTCATTCCTCGATAAGTTCGAGGATCACCATCTCGGCGGAGTCTCCAGTACGCGGGCCGAGCTTCATGACGCGGGTATAACCGCCATTGCGATTCGCATACCGCGGGGCGATCTCCTCGAACACGCGCTTGAGGATGTGGTTGTCACCAAGCCTCGAAATAACCCGTCGACGCGCCGCCACTTTACCGGCGTCTGTCGCGTTTGCGCTGTTGCGGGCGATCGTGATGATTTTCTCCGCCTCTCCGCGTATGGCAGCGGCTTTCGCCTTTGTCGTCCGGATCCGTTCATGCGTGAACAGCTGCCGCATCAGATTGCGGCGCAGGGCAAGGCGCGCTCCAGAAGTCCGTCCAAGCTTGTAGCCAGCTATCTTGTGTCTCATCTTGCCACTACTCCACAGTCTGGTCGTCTTTGAGGAAACCCTTCTCGTGCATCTTCTGACGCAGCTCGTCGAGACTCTTCTCACCAAAATTCCGGATGGACATGACCGCCGATTCGCCCTTGTCGAGCAAGTCCAGTACGTCGCCTACGGTGGTGATGCCAGTGCGTTTGAGCGAGTTGAACACCCGCACAGACAGATCAAGAGCTTCGACCGGCGTCTCCGCCACTTCGCTGGACAAGTGGCTGCCCCCCACCTCGCGCTCTGCAACCACAGCCAGCATTTCCTCGTTAATGCCCGCAATCAAGCGCAGGTGATCGATAATCAGCTTGGCCGAGGTGCTGAGCGCCCTCTCTGGAGAAATTGTGCCATCCGTCCAGATTTCAAGGATCAGCTTGTCGTAGTTCGTGCTTTGGCCCACACGGGCCGAAGTGACTTCCCAGTTGACGCGCTTGACCGGGCTGTAAATGGCATCCACAGGCAGCTCACCGATGGGCATGTGACCGCTGTGCTCGTTGGCGGGGGAATACCCGCGGCCGCGTTCCACCGTGAATTCAATGTCCAGCTTGGTCTTGGGGCTATCCACAGTGAAAAGGTACAAGTCGGGGTTGACGATTTCCACTTCCGCGGGAGCGACGATGTCGGCGGCGGTCACCGTGCCTTCACCGCGCACCTCCAGATGCATGCGGGTGCTGTCCACTCCCTCCAACTTCAGCCGGATTTGCTTGATTTGGAGCGTGACTTGGATGACGTCCTCGCGCACGCCGGGTACGTCACTGAATTCGTGCAGGACGTCCCCCACTCGCATCGAGGTAATTGCGGCGCCGTCCAAAGATGAGAGCAGGACACGGCGCAGAGCATTGCCCAGCGTCACACCATAACCTCGCTCGAGCGGCGTGATAATAAACTTGCCATAATTGCGAGCCTCGGCTTCGCGCTCGATTTTGGGCATAACCATGCTGGTGATTTCCGTCACGGTTCACCTCTCCCTTGATACATACCGCAGGCACTCGTCGCGTGAGCCAACGCCATGCCAGACCTAGCGGCGCGAATAGTACTCAACGATTAGCTGCTCGTTCAGCGTGCCTTCAATCTCAGGGCGCTCGGGCATGCGAGCGACGGAACCGGCCATCTTCGCAACGTCGCGAGCCAACCAAGATGGCGATGTGCGCTTCTCGACGAACGGCGGCAACTCAGTGAAATACGTCAACGCCCCGGAGCCCTGCCGGACGGCGATCTGGTCGCCCTCCTTCAGGAGCATCGATGGCACATCCGTGCGGCGACCATTCACCATGAAATGGCCATGCGTCACCAGCATGCGGGCTTGCGGGCGGCTGGAGGCGAAACCCAGGCGAAAGACCACGTTATCAAGACGAGATTCCAGGATCTGAAGCAGATTTAGACCCGTGAGGCCGCGACGGCCGAGAGCCGTCTCATAATAACGACGAAACTGGCGCTCGAGCACGCCATAAACGCGACGGGCCTTTTGCTTCGCTCGCAACTGCCGCGCGAAGTCGGACTCGCCGGTGCGGCTGGCGCCGCGACCGTGTCCGGCGGTCTTGCCGTGCTGGCCGGGAGCAAAGCTCCGCTTTTCAAATGAGCACTTGGGCGAAAAGCAGCGTTCGCCCTTCAAGTAGAGTTTTTCGCCTTCACGCCGGCACAGTTTGCAGACGGGGCTCAGAGTCTTTGCCATATTTCCATTACCTCACTGGACTAAACCCGGCGCTTCTTCGGCGGCCGACAGCCATTGTGCGGGATCGGCGTGATATCTGACATCGAGCGAACTCTCAGTCCAAGCGACTGAACCGCCCGGATTGCATTCTCTCGGCCGGGACCGGGCCCCTTGACGAACAAATCGACTTCCTGGACGCCCAGTTGCTGGGCAGCCTTGATGGCCTGCTCAGCCGCAAGGCGCGCCGCAAAGGGCGTGCTCTTGCGTGAGCCTTTGAACCCGGCAGATCCTGCGGAACCCCAGGCTAGCGTGTTGCCCTCGGTGTCGGTAACGGTGACAATCGTATTGTTGAAGGAGGCATAGATGTGCACCTGCCCCGACGAGACATTGCGCTTGCTTTTCTTGGCGGCGCCAGCGGCGCGACGAGCCGATCGAACGCTTTGAGCCATAATTCATCCACTCCTAAGTTACTTCTTGCCGCCGCGTCGGCGCCCTCGCCCGGCCACGGTCTTTTTCGTACCCTTGCGGGTGCGGCTATTGGTGCGGGTGCGCTGACCGCGGACAGGAAGGTTCCGGCGGTGCCGCAAGCCGCGATAGGAACCGATCTCGATGAGACGCTTGATGCTCATCTGCTGCTCACGCCGCAGGTCGCCTTCAACCTTGTAGTTCTTCGTTATGAACTCGCGGATGGCGGTCACCTCGGCTTCGGTCAGGTCCTTGATGCGCGTGTCCGCACTGACCCTGGTGGCGGCCAGTATCTTCCGAGAGCGCGTTGGCCCCACTCCGAACAAATACGTTAGGCCGACTTCCACGCGCTTGTTGCGGGGCAGATCGACGCCTTCAATTCTGGCCATAGGTCATCCTATCCTTGTCGCTGCTTGTGCTTTGGGTTCTCGCAAATCACGTATACACGACCTTTGCGGCGAACAATACGGCATTTTGCACACCGTTTGCGAACTGAGGGGCTTACTTTCATGAATAGAATCTCCTCGAAACCTTGTGGTGCAGGCAAACATTTGATTATACAATCCATTTTCCATGCCGTCTAGTGCGAACTCTCCGGCCAGGACGGGTCATGGTTCAGTCAGGATCAGAGGATCACCTTCGGTGACGGCGACCGAGTGTTCAAAGTGGGCGGTCAGCGACTTGTCGGCCGAGACCACTGTCCACTGATCGCGCAACACGCGGGTTTCTTGCGTCCCAACCAGCACCATGGGTTCAATGGCGATGGTGGTGCCAGGTCGCAGAGCCATTCCCGTGCCGGCTACCCCGAAGTTCGGAACCATCGGTCCTTCGTGCATCTGGCGCCCAACGCCGTGACTGGTGTATTCGCGCGTCACGTGCAGGCCCCGGCTTTCCACGTAAGCCTGGATGGCCGCCGAAATGTCACCCGTGTGGTTTCCCGCTCGCATCTGCTGGATTGCGGCCTGCAGGGCGGCTTCGGTGATCTCCAGCAAGCGCCGCGCCTCTGCCGAGATCTCACCCACGGCAGCCGTGAATGCAGAATCGGCCACGAAACCTTCCAGCACGGTTCCGCTGTCCACCGAAACGATGTCGCCCTCTCGCAAAGTGCGCTTCTTGCTGGGAATGCCGTGCACGAGTTCCTCATTCACACTGGTGCAGATGGACGCCGGGTAGGGCGGTTGACCGTAATTCTTGAACGGTGAGTAGCAGCCGTGTTTCTTCAAGACTTGTTCAGCAGCCGCGTTGAGGTCCGCCGTCGAAACGCCAGGCTCGATCATTCCTTTGACAGCCGCCAGGACCTCGGCATTGACACGCCCTGCCCTGCGCATGATCTCCAGTTCCTGGGCACTCTTGATGTGAATCGGTCTGCCGCTGTTCATATATCAGATTCTGATCCCCGCCAGCAGGGATTCCGTGACCTTTTCGATTGTCTGCGTACCGTCTATCTCGACCAGTTTATTCCGCGCACGATAGTATTCGACAAGCGGTGAGGTCTGCTTCAGATAAACTTCGATCCGTGTTTCCACGGTTTCGGCCTTATCATCATCTCGCTGGAACAGCTCGGACCCGTCCAGATCGCATTTGCCGGCAACTTTGGGCGGATTGAACTTGAGATGATAAACGTGCCCAGCCGCTTTGCAGGTCCAGCGGCCGCCGAGGCGCTCCACAAGCACCTCTGGAGGGGCCGCGATGTAGGGCACCAGTTGGACGTCACTGCCCAATTCCGCGAGGATGTCGTGAAATGCCTCGGCCTGGACCGGCGTCCGTGGAAAACCATCCATGATCGCGCCATCTTTGCAGTCCGGTCGTGACAGGCGATCGTCCACCATGGCGATCGTCAGGTCGTCCGGAACAAGCTCGCCCTTATCCATATACGAGCGAGCCTGTTTTCCCAAGTCCGTATCATTCGTCATATTCTCACGAAACAGATCGCCCGACGAGATGTGCGGCAGATTGATTTTCTCGGCCAGGATTTCGGCTTGAGTGCCCTTGCCCACGCCCGGGGGTCCGAGGAGAACAATGTAGGTCGGCATCGTTGTGCCTGCCGGCTACCGCACCAGCAGCGAGTCTTGATAGCCGTGGAGCTTCAACTCGGCGTCGATGTTCAGGAAAGTATCACGGACGACACCCACAACAATCAGCAGGCCCGCCGAAGACACAAGGAACAGGCCGGACGTTGAGGCGGCAGACGCGATATTGAGGAGGCTGAGCAACTTGCTCAGCAGGAAAGGCATCGCCGCGATTGTCCCCAGGAAGACCGCGCCAGGAAGCGTGATCCGCTGCTGGACACGATTGAGGTACTTT
>JBGPAT010000027.1:0-15976 GCA_041480885.1 Anaerolineae bacterium | reverse complement strand
GGGCAGGCAGCGAACGTGATCAACGACAAGCGGGAAATCTTCGGCTGGGCCATGTACGACTGGGCCAATTCGGCATTCAGCACAACGATCGGGACGGTCTTCCTGGGCCCCTATGTGGCCTCGCTGGCCGCGGAAGCGGCCAAGGCAAACCCTGATGGTTTCGCGCGCCTTGGAAACATACCCATCGCGCCGGATTCCTTTTTCCCGTACTGCGTTTCTATTTCGGTCCTGGCCCAGGTCGTATTCCTGCCCATCCTCGGCGCCATCGCCGACTATTCCCATCTCCGCAAGCGCATGCTGCAGATCTTCGCCACTGTGGGCGCGCTGATGACCACACTGATGTTCGTCGTCTCGGGCAGCCTGTGGTGGCTTGGAGGCCTGCTTTTTATCCTGGCCAACCTGGCATTTGGGGCCTCGATCGTTCTCTACAACTCATATCTTCCGGATATAGCAAGCGAAGACCAGCGTGATCGCGTGTCATCCTACGGTTGGGCGATGGGGTATCTGGGGGATGGCATTCTGCTTGCCCTCAACCTGGCATTCTACACATTCCGGGCGAAGTTAGGAGTTCCAACGGAGCTCGCCATTCGCATCAATCTGGCGTCCGCCGGGATTTGGTGGCTTACGTTCTCGTTCTTCACATGGGAACGCCTGCGCCCACGCCATCCCCGGCGGCTACGGCCGCCCAGAGAGACTTACGTCAGCATCGGGTTCAAGCAACTAGTGCAGACCATCCGGGAAATCCGGCGTTTCCCGGAGACACTCAAGTTTCTTGGTGCGTTCTTTCTTTACAACGACGGCATACAGACTGTCATCGCGGTCTCATCCACGTTTGCCGCCGCGCCTCTGCTCCGAGGCGGCCTCGAGCTGGACTTGAGCACGCTGACCATGGTCATTCTCGTCATCCAGTTCACGGCCTTCTTCGGCGCGCTGTTCTGGGGTCGCCTGGCATCATGGATCGGGGCCAAGCAATCCATCATCACAAGTCTTGTCATCTGGTCAGGCGTTGTCATCTATGCCTACTTTGGGATGAAAGGTGAAGGCCGCACGCTCGAGTTCTTGTTGCTGGGCATTGTCATTGCCCTAGTGCTCGGGGGATCACAGGCCATTAGTCGCAGTCTGTTTTCCCAGATGATACCGACTGGCAAAGAGGCCGAATTCTATTCGTTCTACGAAGTAAGCGATCGCGGGACGTCATGGATCGGCCCCTTGCTGTTCGGCTTGGTGAATCAGGTCATGGGCAGCCTGCGCCCCGCGATCCTGTCTTTGATTCTCTTCTTTATCGTGGGTCTGATCGCGCTGCCCTTCGTCAACGAGAGGAAGGCGGCAGGGGACGCGAGGGCATTCAGCACGCCAAGGATGGGATCGACCGGAATGGAGGTTCGCGATTAGTGAAGTCCTTGCTAGACGGGCCGGCACAGATCTGAAGAGCGTCTGCCCCATTGCCAGTGCCCACCGAGGCACTCGGGTGTCTAGTGGGGTTGAAGAAGGTAGCCCCCCAAGAAGTCGTTGCCCGTGTTGGCCTGAATGAGTGCAGCGCCGACGGCTGCCAGCCTCGGGAGGTCGGGATAGACCAGGAAACGCGGCGACCAGACCGGACCGTACTTCGCCTTATAGGCGTGCAAGCCCTTGAAGTTGTAGAACTGATGCATGTGCTCAAATGCATACCTGAGAGCGCGCTCGATCGCCGGATCTCCAGGCTGCTCGCCGATTCCGGCGAGGGCACTAAGTCCGAAATTGAACCGGGCATAGCCCTTGGATTTTGCCCATGACAACAATGAAGCAAAGAGGAAATCCATTTGGCCCTTTTCGGCGCCTGGCCGGTGGCGCATCAAATCGGCAGTGACCTCATTGGCCCGGAACTCCACGTTTATGTTTGCAAAGGCGTCAATCTGCCCATGCGCACTGCGGACGAGCAGGATCGGACACGCGTTGAGATAGGCCTCATCGAACCATCCGACGGAAAAGCGCATCTCGGACGCCTGTCTTTCGGAAAGCCAGCCATCGCTGATTTCGTTCAGTTCTCTCAGCAGAGCCGCTGTATGCGGTGGGTCGACGACTTCCGCCGCACAACCTAGGCGCTTCATCTTGTTTACCGACGTCCGGATATTCTTTCTGTCGCCGCCTTCCAGGGAAAAACTCTGCAGTTCGATCATCGCTTCCTGCCCGATTTGCAGTGAACGGAAGCCGAGCCGGTGGTACAGCCTCAGATGGTCGGGCAGAACCTGATAAAACGCAGGAAACCAATCGTTGAGCGAGCAAAGATTCCTGAAACTCTCAATGGCCTGCGGAAGATCCCGGTCAGGCCCGATTGGATCCCCCAAGGCGAGCGCCGTGCGTCCCTCCACTACGTAGGCGACTACGGAGCCGCCCGGGCTGAAGCAATACAACTTGTCATCAAGAAGCGCGAGCGGAGCCAATGATGTCTGGCCGTAGGATCGCACGATGCTGCGGGCGCGCAATCGATCTGCCGCTGACGCCCTATGTCTCGCCAGGACCGGTCTGATCAGCAACAGCAGTGAGTAGCCAGTAGTCGCCACAGCCACCAGATAGATCGAATCCGCGAAGTACCGTCCGAATCCAGTGACGGGCTGAAGACCCGGATCATAGTACTGCGTGAACATCACAACGGTCTGCCGGATCGCCGAGCCCAATCCAAAGGTCACCCGAAAATGCCGGTCGAGAAGATAGAATCCCGTGGCACCGTAGGCCAAGGTGAAGAGCATGGCAACCAGCAAGGTGAGGAATGCCTGCCGGACCGACGGCGGGTCCGACCGGGCATGAAAGTACGCGTGCCAGATTAGGAGGGCGACACACAGCAGGAACGCGAGAGAGGCCTCCTCATAGTCCAGGCCCTTGATCAAATGGGTCACGGTCGAGCCGAGTAGTACGACGACGGTGAGGAGCCAGGCGACTCGTTTTCGTCGCGATAGCCCTGAGGCCAGCACCAGCAAGGCGAAGCCCGCGAGCGCCGAAGTGAGGTGACCTCCATGCTGAACTTGAAGCGGGGAATATTGTTCCAGGAGACTCAGGCGATTCGAGAGAGCCTGAGTGACGGCCGAAAGTACGTTGACAATCCCCATGCCGGCGGTCAAGAGGGCCGAGATCCGAACGACCATTGTTCCATGAGAAGGAGTCGGCCTCAAACCAAGCACTCCTCGCGTGGCCTGTTGACGGCCTTAGAGCCGGCTAGAGTTTGGGCAGGACGATAGATTGCTGTTTCTGATATTTCCCCTTCTTGTCGGCGTACGACACCGTACATTCCTCATCAGCCTCGAAAAAGAGCACTTGGGCGATGCCTTCATTGGCATAAATCTTCGCCGGCAACGGCGTGGTGTTTGAGATTTCCAGCGTGACAAAGCCCTCCCATTCCGGTTCAAACGGGGTGACATTCACGATGATGCCGCAGCGTGCATAGGTCGACTTGCCCAGGCAGACCGTCAACACCTTGCGTGGGATCCGAAAATACTCCACCGTGCGGGCTAGTGCGAAGGAATTTGGGGGAATGACGCAGACCTCGCCCACATAGTCAACCATGCTCTTGGGATCGAACTGCTTCGGATCGACTGTGGCGCCGAAAACGTTGGTGAAGATCTTGAACTCGTCCGCGACGCGGATGTCATAGCCGTAGGACGAAACGCCGTACGAGATAACACCGGGCCGGGCCTGGCCCTCACTGAATGGCTCGATCATTTTGTGCTCGAGTGCCATGCTGCGGATCCAATGATCAGGTTTGAGTCCCATACCATGCTCCAGTTTTCGCCCCTCCGATTACGAGTGACCTGCGGGCCCATCCGGCCTAAGACAGACCTGCCCGCCTGTCAACCGCCAACCGAATTTCGGCCTCGGCCGCATCTGCCTGTTTCTCAACTTCGCCCAATTCCTTCAGCATCTTGCCTCCAGCCGACCGATCTGGCAAAGATTTCAGATTGATGCGCACATTGTAGGCTGCGGCGGTGACCGCGGCTCGCGCCAGCGCGGCGGCAGACATGGCGTCGCTGACCGCATTGAGATTTCCGTCCTGACCGCACCTTGCGGCGAGTTCCATGACCCTGACCGCGGCGACGGCCGTGTGCAAAGGAACATGCGCGGCGTTCAATGTGGCCATCTGTATTGCGGCGTTCCGAGCTTGAACCTGTGCCGCGGCTTCTTTCGGCAATCTGAAGGCACCCAAGACCGCCTCAAACGCCGCGGCGTCATCATCCACGGCGCGACTCAGTTCTTCGCGCAGCTTCTGAGCCTGCAGGCGAATGGCAAGCATCTCGGCTTCCACCGAGGCGTACTTCTTCTTACCCAGCGTGAGGCCGGCCACCATTTCGACCAACGCAGCGCCGAGCGCGCCCGCGTGCGCAGCCGCCGAGCCCCCGCCGGGAGCTGCCGTCGCGGCTGCCACCTGTTCGAGGAATGAGGCGCTCTGCGCCTCGGCTTGTCCCCCGCCAGCAGCCGCGACGCCGGATTGATAAAGCCGCGATTCCAGTATCTGATCGGAACTGAAGTGATCAAGTTGCGTGTACCAGACCGCCGCATCAACGAGCGCTTCCTGGGGGATCAAGCCCACCAATTCGCTGTGATGGATCGCCACCCCATATCGCACCGCCTCACGGCGGATCATCTCCACCACGCGGCTGACGGGCGACTCGTGAAAATTAGTGAGGTTGATTGAAACCTGTGCCCGGCCATCTACCAAGAGACCCAGGGCTTTTACATACCGCATCCCGCCGGACGATTGGCGGATCGCCCTGGCGATCTTCTTGGCGAGCTCAACCTCCCCGCTGGCCAGATACACGTTGAACGCAATGAGCGGATTGCGCGCGCCGATAACGGTCGCGCCGGCTGCGCCAAGCTTTGGGGGTCCGTAGTCCGGCACGCGCTCCGGGTTGCTCTCGATCTCGGTCTTCAACCCTTCGTATTGTCCTTTGCGGAGGTTCTCGAGGTTAGTCCTGTCCGGCCGAGTCGCCGCGTACTCGTACAGGTAGACAGGGATCTGCAGCTCGCGACCCACGCGCTCCCCTAACCGCCGTGCGAGCACCACACACTCGTCCATCGTGGTGCCGTTGAGCGGGACAAATGGAACGACGTCCGTCGCCCCGATGCGGGGATGCTCGCCCTTGTGCTCGTTCAAGTCAATCAGTTCCGAGGCGACTTTGATTGCGCGGAACGCAGCTTCCTCCACGGCCCCCGGAGGGCCAGCATAAGTAAGCACCGTGCGGTTATGATCCAGATCTGACGATCGATCCAGGAGCCGCGCGCCGTCTACCGAGGTGATGGCGGCCGAGATCTGGTCTATCACGTCCGGGCGGCGCGCCTCAGAGAAGTTGGGTATGCATTCAACAAGTTGCGTCATCGTCGTCTCTACGGAGCGAAGCTTGGTCAAGTGGCGTATCAATTATAAGCGGCGGGAGCCAACGGGGCTAGGGACGGATGCAGCTCCGCGCTATAGTTTGGCGACGGCCTTCTTGCGGTGCACTAGTGATCATAGCCGGGAATGGCCCAGACCGAATTGAAACGTGCGGCCCTGGCGATAATGCTTGTCGCATCACGTTACACATTACCTGTGCATCCGGTTCCGCGCCTGTGATCGCCACTCCTGACCGCCCGGCACGGAATCGGACCTCCGCCCCAGTACGAAGGAACGGGGCTGGCGCGTTTGAATCCGGCACAGTGATTTATCGTAAGCGACCTGGCGGATAACCAGGAATGGCGTATAGGCTCCCACATGGAATTAGCTTTTGGCGGACAGGATCCAAGCGGCGAGCTGGGTGGTGCGCGCAATGACCAGGAGATGTGTAGGCACATCTACGGGAAGTCCGTGGGTCGACGCGCAAGCGGCCCGTGGATTCTGAAATGGCCAGCGAGCGCGCCGCGTTGGTGCCGCACCGGTGACTCACTTGAACCCGCTTTGGATCGATTCTTCCTTGGGAAGTAGAATAAGGCCATGTCAGCTAGGTCGTCCCTGGTCCGCACCCGCACGGCGGGCTTCGTCACGCTCTGCGGTCGAATCTTCCACAACACGGACCCACAGTATTTTCCACGCGTTGACTATCGCGGCCGGACCATCTATCTATGCACCCAGTCCTGCCTCGCAGCATTCCAAGCGGATCCCGCCAGGTTCTACGCCGCCCACCGCAGATCTGCTCACAAAACCACCCTGTCAACAAGGTAGACTTTGCCGGTAGGTGCTCAATGGTCGCTCCCCAAAAACCCGTCCACTATCAACGCTTCGAATTCCACAAATGGGAATCTTTCAACTCCGAGACCATTGTCGAGACTCCCGTGTCCCTTACTGTCAATGGCGAAGCCTGGATCACGTTCATGTGCACGCCCGTCGAATTGGAAGCCATGGCGATAGGCTTCCTCTATGATGAGGGCGTCATCGAGAGGATGGACGAAGTAGTCGATGTGCGTGTATGCGAGCATGGGGACAACGTTGACGTATGGCTGAGTCACGCTGTCCGGCAGCCCAGCTCCTGGAGGCGGACATCCGGCTGCACGGGTGGCGTGACCGCCGTAGACATGCTCGCGAAGCCTGACATTGCCTTCGATCGCAGCGCTCCTAGGTTCAGGCCGGAGGCTATCGGGACGCTCGTCGAAATGCTGTTCGAGTCGCAAGAGCTGTATCGCGAGACTGGCGGCGTCCACACCTCAGCCCTAAGTGATGGCGCGAAGATCTTGGTGTCCGCGGAAGACATTGGCAGGCACAACACATTAGACAAAATTGCAGGCCTTTGCATGATGAAGCACATCTGGCCTGAAACACGAATTCTCATCACCACAGGTCGCATAAGCTCTGAAATGCTCCAGAAAGCCGCCCGCCTGCGGGCTCCGATCCTCATCTCTCGCACGTCTCCCAGCTCACTGTCCATCGAGATGGCACAGCGCTATGGGATCACGTTGATAGGTTATGCAAGACGACAGAGATTCAACGTTTATACGAATCCCCAGCGAGTTGGTTTCTGATAGGCATGCACGAGAATTGGCTCAATTCCGGAGAATCGCAATCATGCACAGCGCGGGTCTCCGAAAGCCGAGGAGAGGGAGCAGTCCATCGCCATGCCGTCCGAGGCGAGCGGAGGGTCCAGCGTATCCGGCGGAGAGCTGCTGATGCTCGCTCTGACAACCTGCTCTTGTAGCGACGCCTACCGCGAAGCAGGCAAACAACGCTTTTCGATCGAGAGCGTCGAGGTCGAGGTCCGGCGCGGATTTCATACCGAAGGCAAAGCCGCGACGAATCTCGTATACCATCGGCGGATCAAGGCGGACACGAATGACGGGACCATCCGCGATCTCATGTGACAGACAGATCCGATGGCAGGGTTCCAGAAAACGGTTAGAGCACAGACATTCGAGAAGCTGCATCTGAACAGCCTGAAAGATTGACCGGCTACCTTCGGGACGTCGCTTCGGCTCGACCTCATGCCGATCCGCTGCAATTGGCTGCAAAGGGCACCAGACCATTTGGTAGAATCCAACGCATGCTCCACCGGAGCGGCCTGTCCTACCTGATGATGTCGGCGCTTCTGGTCGCGTGTGGCCCGCGCTCCGGGGACTCACAAGCGGGTTACCCAACGCGACGTGCTTTCATGCCGCTCCTTGGAACAGAGCTCGTGGGGAACGCAGACGCGAGCGCGATGGCGGTCACGACTAGAACGCCGGCACCTACACCCACGCGCGCACCGCTCTCTGTGGCAATTCCAACGCATGACCCAGCTTCGCCGCTGGCCACGCCCACACCGGACAGGCCTCACACGGAGCCGACTCTCCGCCAGCAAACCCACGAATACGTAGTCCGAGCTGGCGACACACTAGGTTCGATCGCGCAATCCTTCGGAGTCAGCGTTGAGATTCTGGGTCAGGCCAACGGCTTGACAGACCAGAACCTGATATCCGTTGGTCAGACCTTGGAGGTGCCCGCACCGAAGCCGGCAGCCTCAGGTTCTTCTTTCAAGATTATTCCCGATTCTGAACTTGTCGACGGACCTACGAGTGCCCAGCTCGACATTGACGCCCTAGTCAAGCGAGAAGCAGGCTACCTTTCTGGCTACACGGAGGCGGTTAACGATACTACGTTGACCGGTTCCCAAGTCGTGGCCCGGGTCGCGCAGGACTACTCGGTCAATCCTCGGCTCTTGCTGGCGCTGCTCGACTACCGGACACATTGGGTGACCAGCCGTGAGCCCGCCGATGGCACACTGGACTACCCAATGGGATTTGTGGAGCCGAGTCGCAGCGGCCTGTACCATCAGCTTGCCTGGGCAGCCAACGAGCTCAATCGCGGCTTCTATCTATGGCGCGCCAGCGCGATCGGAGCGTGGGTTCTCCATGATGGCAGCGTCGTGCCGATCGACCCCACGATCAATGCGGGCACCGCCGCAGTCCAGGCGATGTTTTCGGTACTGGATAATCGAACAACTTGGGACACCGATGTCAACGCCTTTGGATTGTTCGAATCCTACTTCTTCCTGTTTGGGAACCCCTTCGATCTGTCCGTGGATCCATTGAGACCCGGGAACCTCGCCCAACCGCCAATGGACCTCCCTTTTGAATCCGGCGCGATCTGGGCGTTTACCGGCGGGCCGCATGCGGCGTGGGACTCCGGCTCGGCCTGGGGAGCCCTCGATTTTGCCCCCGCGGATACGTCGGCTTGTGCCATTAGCCAGCAGTGGGTCACCGCGGTCGCCAACGGCTTCATCGTGCGCACGGCAGATGGCGCCGTTGTGCAGGATCTGGATGGCGATGGGTATGAACAGACGGGCTGGGATGTGCTGTACCTGCACGTTGCGACGCCCGAACGAGTGGCACCGGGCGCATACGTTTTTGCAGGAGATCGCATCGGTCACGCCTCGTGTGAGGGCGGCGTGGCGAACGCCGCACATCTCCACCTGGCCCGCAAGTACAACGGGGAATGGATCTCGTCCGATGGGCTGCTTCCCTTTGCGCTGGACGGATGGATCTCCGCGGGGAACGGGACCGAGTATGATGGCTATCTGCAGCGCGGCTCAATCACGCTGGAGGCAGCCGAGGGGATCAGCGAGCTGAATCAAATCACGCGATAAAAGCCCCACATAATTGACCACGCGAGTCCAAAAGTCGACTCAAGGCACACAGGTATAATTCCCGAGGGGCTAGCCTGTGACTCGCTATGTGGCTGCATTGTCTATTATTGGCGTGGCATTGACGTCCTGCACGCCAGTGCCTTCTCTCTGGGGGGTGTACTCCACACCGACCTCCGAGTATTCGTCCTCAATTCCCGTCATTCTTGCCGCTCTTCCAGCGTCCGCCTCGCCGACCGCGCCGCTCCTGCCCAGCGCGAGTTTCACGCAGACCCCTACATCCGTCCCGGTCGCATCCGACACAGCCATAGCCACACTGACCGGCACGCCAGGGACCACCCTCGTCGATTCCACACTCACCCCTACATTCGATGTCCCGGCGATGCTCTACTATTCCCAGAGCGGAGATACCGTACCGGCGTTGGCTGCCCGCTTCAGTGTGACAGCCTCCGACGTTCGCGCGAATGCAGCCCTCCCCGAAGGCGCATTGATCGCTCCGGGAACGCTCCTCGTGATCCCCGATCGTATTGCGGATCCAACCACGCCGAATATTCAGATCATTCCGGACAGCGAACTGGTTTTCCCGGCAGCTTCCGCTGATTTTGACATACAAGCTTATGTGAAGTCAGCAGGCGGTCTTCTAGGCAGCTATCGCGAATATCTGGGATCGACGGGCTGGACCACGGGCTCAGATGAGATCCATCGACTAGCCTATGAGAATTCGATCAACCCGCGCTTGTTACTGGCTTTGCTGGACTATGAAAGCCGCTGGGTACACGGGGAGTCCGTGGACGCGTCGCACCGCGACTATCCCATGGGCTATCCGAACGTATTCTACAAGGGGATGTTTAGCCAGATGGTCTGGGCTGTCAATCAGCTTTCCATTGGCTACTACGGTTGGCGAGCCGGCACGGTCCGTACGTTGGAGTTCCCGGACGGCACGAGTCTGCGCCTTGATCCGCGCCTCAATGCGGGCACCGTCGCGATCCAATACCTATTTTCCAAGATGCACGATCAATCCCAATGGGCGCAGATGATCGATACGAGCAGCGGATTTTCGGCGGTGTACACGCAGATGTTCGGCGACCCATGGGCACGCGCCCAAACCGTGGAGCCGCTCTTTCCCGCGGGCATCGCTCAGCCCCAGCTCACACTTCCCTTCGAGCCCAAGATCGAATGGAGCTACACGGGGGGGCCGCACGGTGCATGGGAGCATGATGGCTCTCTGGCGGCGGTGGACTTTGCGCCATCGACCGATCATGGAGGCTGCGATCCGACTCAGACCTGGGTCACGGCAAGCGCACCGGGACTGATCGTGCGCTCCGAGCACGGCGTCGTTGTTGAGGACTTAGACGGCGATGGCTATGAACAGACCGGCTGGGACCTGTTGTATTTGCACATTTCCACTGAGGATCGCGTGCCGGCAGGGACCTACGTGCAAACAAACGACCGCATTGGGCATGCCTCGTGTGAAGGGGGCGTAGCAACGGGGACGCATCTGCACTTCGCCCGCAAATACAACGGGGAATGGGTCGCGGCGGATGGTCCACTGCCATTCATTCTGAGTGGCTGGACGGTGCACGAGGGATCACTCCCATACGAGGGGACGCTTACGAGGGGCAACAGAGTGATCATTGCCGACCCTGTCGGCCAACTCAGTTCTGTTATCATTCGTCAACCGAATGATCCATAAACGCCTCGAGACGATCGTGGTTGCTGCCGGACTCTTGCTTGCCGGCTGCGACCTGCCGCTGCATTCCGCTAGCTCCCCAGACAATCTCCTCATTCCACACGCTGCAGCAACGCAATCCTCAGGCGGATCGGAAGCTGCGACTCCTATCCCCTACCGGCCCAACTACAAGCCGGGAGAGCTCGTAGACTACGTGGCGCAACCTGGAGACATAATCCCGGCCCTCGCGTCGCACTTCAATACGACAGTGGCCGAGATCATGGCCGCCAACCCAATTGTTCCGCCGGGCGCAACGACTATGCCGCCGGGGCTGCCGATGAAGATCCCGATCTATTTTCGTTCGCTGTGGGGAAATCCTTTCCACATCCTGCCCGATTCCGCCTTCGTAAATGGCCCGGCCCAAACCGGATTCAATACCTCCGCGTTTGTCGCCGCACAGCCGGGCTGGTGGAGGAATTATCGCACCTATGCCGGCCAACAAGACCGCACCGGTGCCGAGGTGGTCGACTATGTGGCCACGAACTACAGCATCAGCCCGCGCTTGCTCCTTGCGATCCTGGAGTACGAAGCCGGAGCCCTCTCGCAGCCTGACCGACCGCAGAAAAAATACATCCTTGACAATGAACAGCCTCTTGTCGAGGATGTACTTCGGGATTACCTCCAATTGGTTTGGGCGGCAAATACCGTGAACAATGGCTACTACGGTTGGCGTTCAGGGACTCTGACCGAGTTCTATGAGCCTGACGGAACGATTATCCGACCAGATCCGTGGCAGAATGCAGCTTCGGTCGCGCTCCAGTACTACTTCTCTCGCACCAGTTCCGGCGCGGATTATGACACCGCCGTCGGGCCTGATGGATTCATCAGAACCTACGTCAGCCTCTTCGGCGCACCCTCAACTACCCACGAGGATCAATTCATCCCCGGCAGCCTGCAACAGCCTCATCTGACGCTACCGTTCCGGGGTGGTCAAGTCTGGACGTATACCGGGGGACCGCATGCCGGATGGGGCCTGGGTCAGCCCCTCTCCGCGGTTGACTTCGCGCCGCCCTGCGATCATCCCGGTTGTGCCTCGCTGAGCCCCCAGACCTACGTGGTCGCGATGGCCGGTGGGTTTGTCGTGCGTTCTGGCCCGGATGGCGTGGCGCTCGATCTGGACGGCGATGGAAATGAACGCACTGGATGGGTGATATTCTACTTGCACCTCGCAGCAGGAACGCGTGCGGTCCTCGGACAGCAGCTCCATGCTGGGGATATGATCGGCTTTCCCTCAAGCGAGGGCGGAGAGGCCACCGGCACACACATTCACATTGCTCGCAAATACAACGGCGAGTGGATGCTGGCCGATGGCCCGTTGGGTTTCAACCTGGATGGCTGGCTGATTCACGATGGCAAAGCCCCCTATCTCGGCACAATGACGCGCAACGGCCTTATGGTTACCGCCTGCACTTGTTCAGACCTGTATAGCCAGATCCAATCGTTCCCTCCGCCGTAGATCCGTTGGCTCCCCCCCGTTGGGCGTTAGTGATGGTAAACCCCCTGCTTCACGAGTCTCAGCCCGCGACTGGCATCTACCTCATAGATCGAATATGTTAGATCTATGGGGAAGGCCTTCACCAGCATCGCGTGGACGGGGCAGTATTGTTTGACCGAGAGGTCGATGGCCCGCACGACCGATGCCTCGTCGATATCGTGCCCAGCAAGGACGTACTCCAGCGCCGCTTTCGTGATCACCTTGGGATAGCCGGTCGAACGGTCGGCGTGCACTTTGACTTCAAAGCTGGTGACTTGCTTCTTCTTCTTGGTCAGGATTGAGATTACGTCCATTGCCGTGCATCCGGCAAGGGCAATCGCTGTAAGTTCAACCGGCCCAGCCCCAGTCTCCGGGCTTGACTTGCTGTCCATTTTCACTACGTAGCCACTGTCAGCCACGCCCGAGAACAACAATCCCTTGTCCCAGGTGACTTTCGCATCCATGTTCTGCTACTCCTTGATGAGGGGCGTGAGATACTTCTCAAGATTCACGGCACTGATCGCGCCAAGCCACATCAGTCTGACAGTGCCTCCCCGATCGATTACAAAGGAGGAAGGCAGGCTCGGGGTCTTGAAGGCCCGGCTGGTGGCTTCGTACGTGGGGTCGATCCAGACCGGAAATGTAAGATGGTAACGATCGACAAATGCAGCAACCTGCGCAGTGGGATCGCCATCTTCCACGGCCACGACGACGAAACCCTCTTGACGATGCTGCTCGTAGAATTGCTGCAGACTTGGCATCTCGGCGGCACACGGAGGGCACCAAGTGGCCCATAGGTTGACAAGCACGATGCGGCCGCGATAGTCGGACAGCGAGTGCGGGACGCCATTCAGGTCGTTCAGCGTCAATTCTGGAGCATCGAATCGCACGTTAGCGGGAATCGACGAGAAATCCGTGGCTTCCGTCGCGCTGCCGGCTTCCGTCTCCAAGATGAGACCCCAGACGGCCCCCGCCAAGGCCACCATTCCCAAGACCGTGATCATCAGGCTCACGGCCGACCGGGGAATCTTCATTAACTTTCTCTCATTTTTGGAGCCAATCAGACTGACATGCTTTTAGCTTTTCCGCACCGAAACCGGCTCAGTCCAGTGCGCAAAGTATAACGCGGAGGCGGGCGGCCTGAGCAATTAGGGACAAACGTCACGCCTTTAGGGAAATTCATTACTAGGAGGCCATGGAAGTAGCACGTTACCATCAAATGAGGATTGAATGCTAGCGGATCAGAACGCGTTCCTTGAGGATTTGACGGCTGAGGAGTACGACCTGCTGGCCGTTCTCTTTGAGTCGGTTTCAGTTTCGGCATCGACGGTCTTCTTCAGGCAGGGAGATCCGGCCGCGCATCTATACCTGATATTGGATGGAACGGCGGCAGTCCGCTACAAGCCTGACGACGGGCCGCAGATAACCCTTACGCATTTGCACGCCGGAGATATTTTCGGCTGGTCGTCCGTCGTGGGGAACGACACCTATACCGCAGATGTGATCAGCGAAACACCCGTGGAAGCATACCGGCTGCGGGGCAGGGCGCTGCGTACGCTGATCCGCTCGCATCCTACCGACGGGGCTTGCATTCTGGAGAAACTGGCCAAAGCGGTTTCACCCCGCTGGACTGACGCCCGGCTCCAGATCCACAGTATCATTCAAAGCGAGCAGTCCGTCAGGGGCTGATCCTTCTTCGTCGCCCGGCGGCCGCGCTATCGGTCATACAATTCATTTAGCTTCTTGAGCTTTTTCGCCAGGGTATCCCCCATATTGGCCTGATCCATTCGCCACTTCCAGTTGCCCGCAGGGTGACTCGGGTAGTTCATGCGCGCCGTCGAGTCGAGATCCAGAAGATCCTGCATCGGTGCGATCGCCCATACGGCCACCGAAGACCAGACTCCACGGATCAAATCCCAAGCGAAGGTGCGGGCCGTGGAGCGCAAATAGCGCAGGGCGAGTCTGGTCTCGCTTTTCGGGGCGTTCTGCAGCCAACCACGCGCAGTGTCGTTGTCGTGAGTGCCTGTGTAGGCCACGCAGTTCTCCGTGTAGTTGTGTGGCAAGAATGGACTGTTGGGACTTGAGAAACCGTACTGCAAGATTTTCATTCCGGGCATGCGGTATCGGTCTCGTAACTCAGTCACGTCGGGCGTAATTACACCCAGATCTTCCGCGATCAAGGGCAAGCCGTGGCCTCCAGAGATATCCTTAAGCCCCGTCGATAGCGTGTCGAACAGGTCAGCGCCCGGCCCGCGCGCCCAGAGTCCGGCCTCGGCAGTTCGACTGCCAGCAGAGATCTGCCAGGAAACTGCGAAACCACGGAAATGATCGAGTCGCGCGATGTCGACCATCTCTAACGTAGCACGGACCCTCTGCAGCCACCAGGCATAGCCAGTCGCCTGATGCGCCTCCCAGAGATAGAGTGGATTGCCCCAGAGTTGTCCGGTTGCCGAGAAGTAGTCCGGCGGCACGCCCGCAACAACCGTTGGCCTCCGGTTCTCATCCAGGCAGAACAAATCCTGATGCGTCCACAGATCAGCGCTATCCTCCGCCACGAAGATTGGGATATCCCCGATTATCCGGATTCCCTTCCGGTGCGCCCGTTCGCGCAACGCAGACCACTGGCGAAAAAATAGCATCTGATAAAAAGAGAAGCGCAGAGTCGCTTGGGTCAGCGATCGCCGCGCGGCTGCCAGAGCATCCTCGTCGCGAAGCTGCAGGCGGCGGGGCCAATTGCTCCACGAGCCACCACCATAGGATTCCTTTAGCGCCATGAACAACGCGTAATCGTCCAACCATTCAGCATTCCGAGCTCGAAATACGGCAAAGTCCTGGCGCAACTCGATCGGATCGTCATCTTGAAAACGACGGAACGCGGCCTCCAGCAAGCTGAGCTTCCAAGGGATCACGCGGCCGTAGTCCACAGAGCCCGAGGAGCCAATGGCGTCGGGCTCTCCGCTCAGGTCCGACTGAGTCAGGAGTCCGTCACAAACCAGCGAATCAGGGCTGATGAGATAGGGATTTCCGGCGAAAGCAGAGAAACATTGATAGGGCGAGTCGCCATAACCGGTCGGACCGAGCGGGAGTACCTGCCAGAGTTTGCAGCCCGCCGCTGCCAGCCAGTCCACGAAGGTGTGTGCAGCTGGCCCGAGATCACCGATGCCGTACGGTCCTGGCAGACTGGTCGGATGCAGCAGGACGCCCCCGGAACGGATCAAGTGCATATTGAATGGTCAGCGAGCAGATTGGCGCGATGCCAATTGAAGCATCAGACGCTGATAGAGCTGGAAATACTGGCGGGCCGAGGCACCCCACGAAAAATCCTGTGACATGCCCGCCTGCTGCATTGCGCGCCAGCGCGGGCGATCAAGGAAAACCACAAGGGCTCTGCGGATGGCCGCTGCTAGGCCGGCAGCCGTCGGCCTAGCAAGAAAAAAGCCAGTATCGTTGTCGAATATAGTGTCTCTTAGTCCACCCACTGCGGTGACGATAGGAACGCAGCCATATCGCACGGCGATCATTTGGGAGAGTCCGCAAGGCTCGTAACGAGACGGCATGAGGAACATATCGGAGCCAGCGTACATCTGGCGCGCCAAGTCGGCATCATATCTTAGCTCAGTCCGCACGCGGTCCGGGAATTCTGTCTGCAACCGGCGCAGCGCTTTCTCGAGCCGAGGAAGACCGGTGCCGAGTATGACTGCCTGCCACAGCACGTTCCCTAGT
>JBGPAT010000026.1:0-16074 GCA_041480885.1 Anaerolineae bacterium | reverse complement strand
TGCCCAGAATAAATGCGCCCCCGATAACAACCAGTTCTGGATTAAAAGCATTCACCAGGTCCGCGATTCCCTCTCCCAAATAAGTTGCCACATCTTCTATCGCTTGACGACATGTGTCATCGCCCTCCAGGGCAAACTTCACCACCATTTCGAAGGTCAGGTTGTTGAAGTCACCGCCGCACGCTTCCAGCAGGATCTGGTCTGGATGAATCTGGAATTCCGCTTTCACTCGGCGGAGGACAGCGCGGGGCCCCACTTGAGTTTCCCAGCAGCCAATGCGGCCACAGCCGCATTGCTCCCCGTGTGGATCGCGTTGCATATGGCCGAGTTCCCCAGCATAGCCGTGTCCGCCCCGGAAAAGGTTGCCGCCAATCACGATGCCGCCACCAAGACCAATCCCGGAACTGAGATACACAAAATTATCGACGCCTCGCCCTACGCCGAAGTAATACTCGCCCATGGCTGCCAGATTGGCTTCGTTTTCTACATAAATAGGAATGCGGAAGCGCTGGTTCCACATCAGCCGGAGAGGGACATTGCTCCACCGTAGGTTAGGTGCGATGATAAGTTCCCCCTGTCGGATGTTGATCAGGCCGGGCAGGCCAACTCCCATACCTAAAGGCCGCAGCCTTTGTTCCTTGGCCATGGAAAGTGCTTGCTCAATCAGTTGTTCTGCCTGACTCAGGACGGCAGTCTGTGATTGTGATGGGGAGGTCTCGACTCGGGTCTCCCACAAGGTACTAGCCACGAAATTGGTGAGGAGGACGGAAATGAAATTCACCCCGATTTCAACACCGACTAAAGCTCCTCCGTCTGATCGGAGGCCCAGAGTTGTACCCGGGCGCCCAATCTTGGAATGTTCCTGATCATTTTCTGAAACTAAGCCCTCTTCAATCAAGGCGCTGACAATATTCGAAACTGTTCCCCGGTTCAAGCCTGTAAGATTAGCAACCCGGGCACGGGATATGGGCGCATACAGCCTAAGGGCATTCAGTACGATCGATTTGTTGATCTTTCGAACCTTCTCTTGATCGCCAGTGAGCATGAGACAGGTGTTTGGGTTTGTTTAGCGATTGGATAAACTAACTATCAGACATTATACTCATTGTGCAAAAAAATGCAATAGTCAATTTCGGATGTCTATACCATTTGTGATGATCGGTGGGTTTTGAAAATAGTGGTTACTTGCCATCAAAATTGTATAGCTGGTTTGGCAGTGCGGACATTGGAAAGCTCGTCTGTGTACGTAATGCTTCCCAAATTGCCGTTGGCGTTTTCCCCAAAGCATTCGAAAGTCTTGCCACGGTTTGTTCGGACCTTCCCCCTTTCGATTTGAAGAAGGGGCATGTTGATTCTCGGTGTTGTGCTGATCGCATTCGGCATTGCCGTCATTCACTTTCGGCCGGCAGTGCATTCATCCTGATCCTCCAGCAACTCCTAAGGTAGATAAGCGCAGGAGATCAATTCCCCGCACGTAGAAACATTCGGCCGTCGTGTGGTTCCCTCCACCAAAAAGGGGGTAAGCCTAGTTGGATGAGATCGCTTCAGGTGCACCGCGGCCAACTGTCAAGGGGTTATTAGGAAGTAAGCGGCACATGCGCTCGATCACAACTCGCAAGACTTGCCGGGACTATCCGGGCGATAGACTTATTGCTGGGTCGTGATAATCATGGGATCCGAAACATAAAGTGCTTCTGCGCACATCAACAGAAACAGACATTTATGCCAAACTGGAGGATAGAGGATTTGCCGATGAGCGTCGATGGCATTTCGCCCCCGCGAGCAGCACATCCACCCACACGGATATTCAACCGCTCAATGAATCTGGTTCGATGGACGCAGCCATTTCCTAATAGACTCACGCGCGTTTGGAATGTTGTATGCGCGGGCAGGCGAGCAGTTGCGAAGACGAAATGTCACAAAGCCAATCAGAGTCGCCTTCCCTGCTTCGGGTGCAATTCGGGTGCAACCGCAGTACCCCGCCGCAGACAAGATAGACGCTGTAGACAAAATTACCCCTGGATTTGTAACCAGGTAGACACTGTATCACCATGTAGACACTATAGACAGCTTGGATCACTGACTCCTAATCAGTTGATAGAGGTTTGAATCCTTTGCCCCCAGCCTAACAAATGCTACCCCCAAAGCGGAATTTTGCTTTCTTACGGCTACGTATGGGCGCTCTAGAACGGGACGAAAATCAATCGCGGGTGGAATTGGGTGCAATTGTAGTGACACGATGTAGAACATGAATATCATTACCAGGAATGTTGTGGTAATGAACGCATCAAGAAGCCAAGCCAATTGCCGCCCAATACAGCCTCTCGCGCCTTCGCTGGTAGAATGTCTCCAATCTTACCTAGATCCGCCACCGTGTTGATCTCCACGGGGCTTTCTTCAAGTCCCAGGCCTCCATCTAGATCAGAGCCTATACCTACGTGGCTCCAATCGGTAAGATCAGCGATATACGCGGCATGACGCCGAAGCTGATTACTCAGACTAACTGTAGTTGTATGTTCGTCTTTCCATTTTGGCTCAAGAAAGCCGTTATATAACACCAGTCCTATTACTCCGTCTCTTCTTGCGACAGCCCGAATGATATTGTCGCTTAGATGCCTGTTTGTGGGCGTGAGAGCTTGAACATTAGCATGCGATGCGCAAACACGTGGGAAGTCTAGATCAAGGCCTTGCCATATGCCCTCTTCTGTCAGATGAGATATATCCCAAACAAAACCCAACTCCGCCATGGAATGCAGCAGTTGCGCGCCTTTTGGCGTTAACCCCCCTTGTTTGAAAGTTGTTGATCCACCTGCCACACCCGCACCATATTGGGTATCCCCAAAGGTAAGCCCGATGATGCGCAGACCTCGCTTCCACCATTTTGGCAAATCATCAATTTGAACAATAGGATCTGCACCCTCCATCAGTAGTACCAGTCCGGTCTTCCGGTCCATTTGCCATAGTTGCAAGTGATTCTCCAGATTGTCTACTGATCCAATGATCCTGATCCTTCCCTCTTTGTCCCATCGTTCATATAGATCAATCTGGGACATGGCCTGGATTTCTGCTTGTTCGGGAGTGCGATAAATAGCCGACTTCGGTTCGAAGTCATCTCCCACATCTTCGGCCAAGAAACCCGGAGTAACCGTTGCGAATGCTACGGCAATGTTCCCTCGTTCAAGCTCGGGAAGAGTTACCATGGCTTGTTTTGAGGAGCGTCGTTCCAAAGTTCTGATGCTGTTGACCTCTGAGGTTAGATCCCTACCGAATATTGTGACATTTTCTGCCAAATCAAGATGACCATCAACGATAGGAACAACTTCTGAGATAGGCCGCTTCATGATCCGTATTATACAGGCGAAAGGTGGACGCGCATTTGTACCGCAGGCACTGATGACGACGGACGACAAGTAGGGCGAATACGTGACTGTCGCAACCCACACCGTTTGCGAAGTTCACGTCCAACACAGCTTAGAGTCGCCTTCCCTGCTTCGGGTGCAATCGCAGTACCGCGCCGCAGGCAATATGGACGCTTAAGCTACCCAGCAAGCAAGTCCAGGGCAGTGGGAAATATCCCACCGTCTCAACACGCTTCACGCCCGCCTAGTCGGTAATGCGGCACCGAGTCTTTCCTCTTCCAGCTGCAATCCGCTTGTGGTTCGGCCGGAGTTTGGGCAACACGCCCCAGAGACTACCCGCTCCAGAGACCGACGTACCCGAGGCGACGGCACGCTAGCGGCCGTTATTAAGCAAATAGACGCCATGCACGCCATTCGGCAAGACTCTGAATGAGCTAATCTTGGTCGAATTTCAGGTAAAATGCCGCCAGTAGTAGAGAGGCAGCATCGCTCAAGTGTGCGCCCGATCGGACCTACGGTAGCCCAATGTCCCAAGTGGGTCTCGGACATTACGCGGCAAGCCCACAATAATTTAGCCGTCCGTAGGATCACCAGTCGGCCTGCCACAGATGACCACCATTAAATCCATCACTAGAAGGAGAAAGGTCATGACATTCATCAAGACAATTTCGGAGGACCGGGCAGAAGGCTTAGTTCAAGATCAATATCAAGCCGCCCAGAAGAACATGGGCTATGTGCCAAACTACGCCAAAGCCTTTAGTTTGCATCCTGAGGCTTATGACGCCTGGACTAAACTCATTGGTGCACTGCGCTCCAAAATGAGGTTGCGGCGCTACGAGCTGGTAACCTTTGCATCCGCCATGGCGCTTGAATGCACATATTGAATGCTCGCTCACGGAGCGTTGCTCCGTAAGAATTTCTTCAGTGCGGATCAATTGGCCGCAATTGCCAGGGATTTCCGCAATGCTGGTCTTCCCCCTGAGGAAGTCGCGGTCATGTCTTTTGCGCAGAAGGTTACCAACCGAGCAGCTCAAGTCAGCGAACAGGATATTGATGAATTGCGTGGGCACGGCCTGTCTGACGAAGAAATCCTGGATGTAGTTCTGGCAACCGCAGCTCGAAATTTCTTTAGTAAGTCACTCGACGCGCTAAACGCAAGACCTGATGAAGCATATTTGGAACTTGAACCTGAACTTCTTCAACTGCTGACCGTGGGTCGCCCGTTTCCGTAGTCACTATGGCGGACGGTGCACAAACATCGAGCCAGGCAACCGCAGCCCAACAAAGTGTGCGGCCCACCTCGGGGATCCTAGCCCAAGGATGGGCGATGGCGGCATGACGCCGCCTCGCCCTAGGGTCGGCTTGCGCGAACGCCCGCTCTCCCGATGGCGACCGGGCAATTCGGGCGGCCAAGTCAATCGCGCCAGCTCCCACATCAAACCGTGTGATCGGGCATAAACCCGGTTGGACGCAGACTTGTGCAACCTAATCACATGTCCGGGGTTGATACTATCAACCATTGGCCGAGGAGAAAAGAGGAGCGAGAATGTCCAAAACCGCAGTCGTCACAGACAGTACTGCCTACATTCCGGATGAGCTATGCAAGAAACTAAACATCACCATTGTTCCCCTGAACGTCATATGGGGGGGAGAGACATATTCCGACGGCATCACGATGAAGCCTGCGGAGTTCTACACGCGACTCCAGAACTCCAAAGTCATGCCATCCACCTCCCAGGCCACGCCACTGGCCATGCACACGGCGTTCTCCAGTTTGCTGGAAGAAGGATTCGACGTTATGGGGGTCTTCATTTCAGAAAAACTATCCGGTACATTGGACTCGGCAAGGAAAGGCCGTGAGGAACTTGCCTCGGCGCAAGACAAAATCGCTTTGTTTGATAGCGAAACAGTCGCCATGGCGTTGGGATTCCAGGCTCTGGCGCTGGCGCGTGCGGCCGCGGCGGGTGCGTCGCTGAAGGATTGCCAGAAGCTGGCGGAGCAAGTCCGTCCCAATACGGGTGTGTACTTTGCAGTGGAAACGCTTGAATTTCTGCAGCGCGGCGGACGCATTGGAGGTGCGCAGAGACTGCTCGGCTCGGCGCTCAACCTGAAACCGATCCTTACGATCACTGATGGCAAAGTGGATTCTGCTGACCGAGTGCGAACCTCGGCAAAAGCCTATGACAGAGTGATTGAATTGGTTGCGGAAAAGTGCGCTGGAAAGTCAAACGTACGTTTGGCGACCCTGCAAGCCAATGCGGAAGAAAATGCGAAAGCAGTCCTCAAGAGGGCGGCCGAAAAGTTGAATGCGGTGGAGTCGATACTGTCTGCAGTGAGTCCCGCGATCGGGACGCATCTTGGACCTGGGACAGTCGGCTTGGCATACTGCACTGGCGTCTGACCGTTTGCGGCACTGAATCGGCCAACATCATCCCCGGGAGAATCGTGCCACGGGGAACGGATCTGCACAGGCAGGCGACCGCCCCATTGCGATTTCCGGTCCGACCGGCGGGTCGGATCAGTTCCCTGGGGCAGGGACGGGCGTCTTCTGGGCCGCGTGTTATTCAGCGCGCTGGCCTCCTCCGAGGTGATCAGGATAGCCGCGGGCCCTGCAGAGCCTCAGCAGGACTGGACACTAACGTAAGAGCCTGAGGATGGCGATGGAATTGCTGGAGCGTGAACCACAGCTGATGGAGGTGAATGCCGCGCTCAAGGGCGTGCTCGACGGGGAGGGCGCGATTGTGCTGGTCGGTGGCGAGGCCGGGATCGGCAAAAACCTCCTTTGTCACGGCAGTAGCCGAGTCCTTCCGGCCCAAGGTGCGTCTCCCGTGGGGTGCCTGCGATCCACTCTCGAAATGCTATGGGGCCACCTCTACTGGGTCTTGCCGAACGAGGAACGGAAGGATTCTGCTTCCGCTCTGAAATTCCGTGCTTCGGCAAACTGCCCCTGTCTGTCCCCTAAGTCCGCGAGGGATGCTAGCGCTCTTGCCAAGAATGGATACATCTTGGACTGGCGATAGAAATCAACCGCCTGATTCAGGCAACTTGAAGCGCGCTCCAGTTCACCCAGCTGGATCAGACAATTGCCCAGCATGTAATTGGCGCTTGCGGCTCCTACGTGGTTCTCGTAGAGCCTCATGCTGACGATAACGTCTTCGAGATCTCTGATCGCCTCGGGATGACCGCTCATGAACCGGGTCATCGCCAGGCCGGCTTGACCATTGAGCTTGGGGATCATTGCCCCGGAGATATCCGAGCGCTCGATCCCCTTTTCAAAAGCAGCAGCGGCCTCCGGTATTCTACCGAGGTCCAAGTTGGTGTAGCCGATACAAGCCAGCCCATTGCAGATGCAATCCATGTTGTCCGTGGCGATCGCCACATCCACGCTTCGCTGACCGAATTCCAAGGCCTGCTCCCGGTTACCCAGTGCCAGGCTGGCCCAGGCGGCAAAAAGATCGACATCGGAGGCGACCAGAGGCGATCCCAAGTCATTGGAGACTTGGCGCGCGCGTTCGATTGCCCGCTCAGAGCCGTCAGACTGGCCAAGTTGTGCGCGCACGTGGGCCTCGGTCGCCAGGGCGACCGCCTCAGTCTGCAGATCGTTGTGCTTGTGAGAAAGCTCCTCGGCCAGGCCGATCCACTTGAGCGCTTCTCCGGGGCTGGCGAAACTGGTCATAAGCGCCTTGAAGTAGATTGGGCGGACAGACAGCTCTTCGTTTCCCAGTCCCTCTGCCAGTGAGAGCGACTCTGTTAACGCGGATCCCGCCCGGGTCCAACGTCCCTCTGCAAGGAGCACGTTCGCAATCCAGTGCAGCGCCTGGATCAGGCGTGGCTCGTCGTGGAGACGTCGTGCGATTTCTTCGGCCCGGGCCAACCGTACCAGCTGATCCTCATATGGCTTGAAATTGAACGCTGCATCCTCCCAGCCCAGGAGCGCATCGAAGACCAACCGCTCCTCGGGCTCGGCCTGGTGATCGAGCGAAAGCAATGCCTGTTCATAGTAGGCAATTGCCTCGCGCATGGCATAGCGCTGCCTGGCACGTTTTCCCAGCTCATAGGCGTATGAGGCGGCCTTGGTCCATTCCTCGCCCAGCAAAGAATGGTGGAGCAATGCGGGTCCAAACGTATCAAGGTGTCCCGCGTGGAGTATGGCTCTTGGTTCGGGTTCAGACAAAGTCTTTTCCAGTTCTTCCGCGAACCTGCGATGTAAACGACGTTTCTCGCCGGGGTCGAGGCGACTGTAGAGATATTCCTGAATGAGCATGTGATGGAACTGGAAGCGATTCAGGCTGAACGATCGAACACGGAGCACTCCCTGTTCCTGGATCAAGTTATGTTGCTGTCCAAGACCGTGGGTAAAGGACTCCAGGACTCTGGCCGATTCGAGCCCGAGGACATTGGCAACAATTTCGGCGGTAAACCATTCGCCTTCCACGCTGGCGACGTTCAACAATTCCCTTTGCAGAGAATTCAAGGCCCCAAGTCTCTGCTCGATGACCGCCTCCACTCGGGCCGGTGGTGGTGCAGGAGCGGACGACCTGTTTTCCACCCAGTAACCGGCATCATCCAGGATGAGGTTCTGGTATTGACGCATGCTCTGGAGTATTTCCACGGTGAATAATGGATGTCCGCGGGTGTGCACATACAGGTGTTCCCGAAAGGCCTCTCCGAGTCGATTGGGCTCCAAGTCCAACAGGGCGTCAATGAAGGCTCGGCCTTCCGTTGGGCCGGCCTGGTCCAACTTGATCTGGATGTCGCCGTATTGACGGGCCAGTTCGCGCATGAGGGATTCGGGCGTGTCCACCTTGTCGGCAGCCCGCTGTGCACCGGGCTCTGCCGGCAAGTTATCGCCTGTTCGATAGGAGGCCAGGAGCAGCACCCGGCTGCGTGCCACTCGCCGGCACAGGAACGAGAACAGATCTAGCGAGGCGCCATCGACCCATTGTAGGTCATCCAGGATCAGGAGCAACGGATGTTGGCCTGCCACGGTCCGAAATACCTGGGTCAGCTCTTCCAGCAGCGTGGTCTGTTCGAGGCGTGGATGCGTGGATGGCTCCGCATGGCTTGCGGCCTGAAGCCGGTCGAACCAGTCCGTGTTGCCAACCAGGTTGGGCGCGAGGCGATGGACCAGCGGAGTAACGGGAATAAGCGTGTCGAACAGATGGGGGCCAGAGGTCGTAATCGCCTGGATGACGTCGGGGATGGATGCCCAGATCCGAAGGGCCTGCTCCCGGTTGAGCATCCCCACGGTCCAATCGATCTCAAGGTCGCCGGTCAAGATTCCCAGAATATCCCGAAACGGCCGAAACGGATCGCCCGGGCCGGTTTGCGGATTGCATTGACCGCCGGCTACCAGCAGTTGGGGATGGGCTTCATGCGCCATATGGGCAAATTCCCGCATCAGCGTGGTCTTTCCACTTCCCGCATCTCCCACCAAGAATACGGGCATGGCGTTTCCAGCCAGGGCGTGGTCCAGGGCTGCCTTGAGCCGGTTTAGTTCCTTGTGACGTTCTACAAAATCGGCCGTCTCTGCAGGGAGACCGCCAGGTTGATCCTGCAGGAAGGCGGGGGGGCGCAGCGAATTTTGGAGCGGCTCAGTTGTGCCGAGATACATGCCGCGGGCCATCCGCATGAATGTCTCTCGATCCAACCGCGGGACCACGAGGTGATCGGCCAGCAACTCCGCCATCTGCCGTGATGGCTTGCGCTCATTGCGCTCGATCTTCTTGATCGTGACGGCTGCACAGCCGACTTTGTCTGCAAGTTCGTGGCGGGTCAGATTCATGGCCCGGCGGCGCCTCTGGATCCACCCGCCGAACGATTCAACGTCGCCTAGTTGAAAGCTTCCCATGATCCTTCCGTGAGTGTATCCCTTCCTGTACCCCTAAGGGGTACCCGGACCGGTTCTGTTTGAACAATAATTCGGGCCGGTTGGTTCTTATTATATGCGACGGGAGATGAGAAACAGATGTGTGCAGGCGTGGTGAGCATGCGGTCGGTGAAAAAAGGAACAAGCCTCACCAATCGACCTGGCGATGAATGGGATAGCCGCGTGCCGCGGATCAACCTCGGAGTGTGCGCGGCCAGCGAGCACGCGATGCCGTCAATCCACGAGTGCGCGTGAGACATGCCTGAAGGTCCGCTGGCATCTCAGTGCTCATAGATCCAGCGCGGTTCGAAAGCCGACACTAGCGAAAGGATGAAAAATGGCTGATATACAGATGGAAAAGCAGCGCGTTGAGCGAAAGGCCAACGAGAGTCTCGGAGAGGATTGGATACGCTCCATCAAGGAGGGGGCGCTGGACCGGCTGGCGCAGTTCTGCAGTCCGCGGGTCACGAGCCGACTACTCCTTCCTGGCGGCTTGGTGTCCCTGAATACGGCCGCCGATCTGGTGGCCCGGTATCGGGACTGGTTCGATGGATACACGGCGATCCAGGTGGAGGCCAGCCGGATCGGTCAGGTGGGCTCGAAGTTGGGGATCTTCTACCGCCTCCTGCTCCAGGATGCCGGAGTCTCGGAACGAATAGAACAGCAGCTGTATTGCATAGTGAAAGACGGGCACGTACAGCAGCTGCACTTGGTGTGCAGCGGGTTTCATCCTGTGTCGCCGGACGAGCAGGCCGCCTAGGCCTTCGCCCCCTGACGACGCTCGGGGGCCCGGCGCGGGATGGTTTGCTGGAGTTCATGCCCGGGGCGCACGACCGCTTCAGTTCAAAGACGACCAATGCTCGAACCCACGAGAAAGATAACAGGATAGGAGGAGGCCTCCATGGACCTTGCTAAAGAGATACAGGCTATCAAGCCTGAGGTGCGCCCTTCGCCGTTGCCTGGCTTCGAGTACCTGGCTGGCTATGGCGTTTTTGCAGCGCCGTTTGACTCGGGCAACGTGCTCGCGCTGCGAGTCTTCCCCGTCAACGATTTCGCTCCCTATCGTACGATCTGGCACCGTACACCCGAAGGCGTCTGGTCAATCTATGTGGATAGCCCACGCCTCGAGATCGCTTGCCCCCGGTACTACGGGGCAGCCGCCCAGTGGACGGGCCCTGCTCGCATTTCGCTCAAGTGGATCGGTCCCATGCAACTTTCCATTGAGATGGATGATCCAGGACTTCAATGGATCATCTCCATGACCACCAGCCCGCTCGTTAGACTGATGAACGCAATCAGTCTATCAATTCCAGAGCCCCTGTGGCGCGCGCCCATGATGCTACGGGCTTTCGAGCGGATTGGCAGCAGGCTGTTCGACCTCGGAGATGTGTCACTGTCGGGGAAAGCACCCAACGGTCAGTTCAGCATAATGATGCCCCGGCGCATGTTTCCAATCACCGCGGCAACCGCTCACTTGGGAGGAGAGGATCTCGGCAAGCCGATTCGGAGCAAAGAGAATCCGGCAATCGGGGCGCTCCGATTGCCGGCACGGCCGGTTTTCGCGATCGGACAGGGGTATTTCAAGATCCAGGATCTTGAGGAATACCGGAGAACGGTTGCTGCTGGGCAGCCGGCCTGACCTTCCCGCCATCTGTGACGGACAGCGGCTGCTGGTCTCGGCGGGTCTCATCAGGGTAGGCATCTCACCGGTTTCGGGGAAGGTGCCGTGCCCGAACAGATCAAGCCGGCGGACGGGAGCTATGGGGACGAAGAGGTCGTCGTGGATGAGGCGGAGCTGCTGCGCAAAATCGATTGAGAGAAGTGTCGAGTTGTCGAATGGAGGTAACTGATGTACGTAAGATTGGTGCAATTCAGCCTGGGCAGACGCAAGCGCTCAGCGGCCGAGGCCATCGCCAACAAGATCGTGCCAGCCATCCGAGCGCAGAAAGGCTGCGATCGCTGTGAATTCATCACCGACGACGCGGCCGGCGAGTATGGGATCGTGGTCCTTTGGGCATCGCAACAGGCCGCGACTGCTGCTTACGCAGTGATCAACCCGATGTTGCAAGCCGCCCTTTCCGGAGCCGGCGCCAAGGAGACCAGCCTCCGTTTGTTTGAGGTTTACGAGCCGAAAGAGTAGGAATCTCAGAAGAGACCGTCATGATTCAGTCACGGGCAGTGAAGCTGCCCATGCCACCATGCTGGTTCCATCGGTCAAAAAGAGCTTCCGTGAACGTTAAACAGATTGCCCATGATTAGGTAACGAAGATGCATGCTCCAGAAGAGATCAGAGGATACCTTTCCGGGGGCCCCCTCTGCCCGCCGACGGGAAAGAAGGTATGGGTGAAGGACACCTACGTTCTCACAGTACGAGGCGATAAAGTGTCCAATATGGGCATCCGGTTGCCTGCGGATGGTGGCATTCCGGCTGGGCTGGGGAAGGAGGGCGTCGAGATGCCAGCGATGTAGCCCCTGATTGCAGGCACGGATGGCGCGGCCGTCCCCTGATTGCGTAGATCCCGCCGACGTCGCCAATCACACTCGGCGGCTCGTGTGATAACATAATAACAGAAAGGAGAGCAAGGCATGAACAAGTATGGCGCTTTATTGGTTTTCGTTCTGGGTGCTTCATTCATCCTCACCGCCTGCGGCGGCGGCGGCACGACCCTGAATGCAACGCTGTCGGACGCCGGCCTCACACCGAAGGATTTCACTGTTCCAGTCGGAGCGCACGTGACCTTCACTGTGAAGAACACCCGCACAGACGAGCGTGATTGCATCTTCAGGGACCTCACCACGATAAAACTATACCCCGGCCAATCCCAATGGGCGCTGGTCCAGATCGCGGCTGGCACCACCAAGAGTCTTGCGTTTATCGCGCCCTCACAACCTGCAAGCTATCAAATTGATTGCGGCCTCGAAGGCTTTTCGGGCCAGCCAAGGCAGCCTGCAACCGGCATGGTTGGCACCTTCGTCGTCAAGTAGTATTCGCCACGCGCCCAAAGAACTCCCGCCTTCGTGCAAGACGGGAGTTTTGTACTAGGGTGAGCGCGCCGACCCTCCCGGGCATAGAGGCCATCAGGCTCCTGAGCTGGTTCACGAACGCGATACCAGACATAAAGTTCGATGTTCGGCAGGTCACGGTGAACAGCAATGAGGCTACGGTACAACTGCAGTGGGGGGGCACACAGACCGCTCCGTTGAGCCCGCCACTGCCGGGGATGCCCACTGTCCCGCCGACGGGAAAGAAGGTATGGGTGAAAGAGACCTACCTTCTCACGGTGCAAGGCGATAAAGTGTCGAGTATGCGGATCGAATCGCCAGCCGACGGCGGCATTCCGGCGGCGCTGGCGCAGCTTGGCGTCAAGATGCCGGGCATGTAGGCACTTCTTCCCGACGGGCAGGTGGCGCGACTCTGCATTCATGCCACAATTGGCACAGAAGCGCCCCGACTTGAACACTAAGGCCTCAAACCATTGGGTTCGAGGCTTTTCTGTCCCATCGATTCGGTCCAGGTGTTCCATGCAGGCACAGCCCAGGCCCGGACCAACACCGCCTCTCCTGCCGAAGCGGGTACAATGATGCCCGTGGGAAAGCACCAGGAAGCACAGCGAGTCCGCAAGACTCGAACTCCGGAGGAATGGTGGCATGGATTGCTCACGGGGGAGAATCGGGACATGCCCCTGCGGGAATCGCGGGTCATCCTTGGCGCTCTTCCGGGTCACGCGCGCTGCAAGTTCTGCAATGCCCCGTTCGACGGCGCGTTCGCTCCCGTCCTGCGCGTCATGGGCAAGGGACCTTCCCGTTTGTCTCAGGAGTTCTGCCAGCAGTGCCAGGCCCTGGCCACGCAACACGTGGGCGGCGCCGAGGTGGAGCTGGCGCTGCTCTTTGCCGACGTGCGCGGCTCAACCAAGTTGGGCGAACAGATGAGACCGGCTTTATTCAGCCAATTGATCGGACGCTTCTTCGCCGCCAGCAGTCACGTGCTACTCCATTCCCATGCCTGGGTTGACAGACTATCAGGCGATCAAGTGGTCGGCATGTACTTGCCCTTCTTTGCCGGTCCGCACTACGTGCGGCTGGCGATCGATGCCGCGGGTGGCCTCTTGCGCACAACCGGGCATTATGAGCCCGGCGGACCGTGGGTACAGGTCGGCGTGGGTGTTCATTACGGCACAGCCTTCGTTGGCACGGTGGGCTCCACGGATGGTGTCACGGACATTACCGTCCTGGGCGACGTGGCAAATACCACCGCGCGCCTTTCTTCGGCGGCGGCAGCCGGTGAAATCCTGGTCAGCGAAGAGGCTTACAAGCGCGCAGAGCTTTCCGGGACATTCGAGCAGCGCTCGCTCGAGCTCAAAGGAAAGAGCCAGCCGATGACTGTGCATGTCTTGAACCAGTCTACACCGTCCGGCCATCCCTAGACTACTGCACGGAGACCCGGCTACTCGCTGCAACGGACGCGCCCGCATCACCCGCGATGCACCTGATTCGGTCGCCGGTTGCCACCCCGCTCGACCTAAGCATCCAGGTTCACCAATGACCACGCTCACACAAACGTCCATCAACAAATACTGGAAGTACGCTCTCTGGCTGGCGCTGTTCACCATTTTTTACAACTTTGCCGAGGGCCTGGTCTCTGTTTACTTCGGGGCTCAAGACGGGGTTCTGACTCTCTTCGGGTTCGGCATTGATTCGTTCATTGAGGTCATGTCGGGTCTCGGCATCCTTGCAATGGTAATTCGCATCCGTCAGGCTGCTGAGGCCCCACGCTCCCAATTCGAGCGCACTGCTCTACACGTGACGGGCGCATCTTTCTATCTGCTTGCGGTAGGCCTGGCCGCGACATCCATCTACAACCTTGTCACTTTTCACAAGCCCGGAACAACATTGCCCGGTCTCATCATCGCGCTGGTCTCGCTCGCCGCAATGTGGGCATTAGTGATGGGCAAACGCCGGGTTGGACGCGCGCTCAACTCTGCACCCATCCTGGCGGATGCGAATTGCACGTTGGTTTGCATCTACATGTCCGTGGTGCTGCTGGCGTCCAGCGTTGTTTATCAGTTCACCAGGTTCGGCTTTGTAGACAGCCTCGGCGCGCTCGGATTGATCTATTTTTCAGTCAATGAAGGAAGAGAGTCGTTTGCAAAGGCCGCAGGCATTGCTCAGGATTGCGATGACGATTGTGGTGGGGACTAGAGTCGCCTTTCCTTTCTTGGGTGAAATTGGGGTGCCCCTGGGACTCCTGTCCCACTTGGCGGGATCATTCGACAGTGACACGTTGCAAAGACTCTGGACAGCACAGACGCACTAAACTGCAATTTGGGAATTGGATAAGCGGCAGGTTAGTGGTGGAAGAAGATACAAAAGCAACTCACACTTGAGATTGGTTGCGGCACGCATGAGGCTACCGGGTGATCGTCTCGGCGTTCGATACCGGCACATACATAGCGGGGATATGCACATAAACAAAGAAGCGGGCGTACACGCCCGCTTCTTTGAGTGTCGCCTGCCTGGGTGGGCTATGGTCGAGCCGCCGCCGCCCGCTGCCCTTGCTCGTCTTCGTACACAAACCTATCCATGGGGATGGACTGGATGTGCGGCACCAACCTGAAGCCGAGGATGGGAGGGAACGGGAGTTCCACGGAAGTGTGGTCCACGCAGAGTCAGGCAGGCGGGAGCGTCGTGTTCAACGACGCTCCCTGGAGTATTCTTGATCGGGGATTAGTGACTCTCGGCCTCGATGAAGCTTGCGTTCATGGTGCCGGGATCATATTCGGCGTCAGCCTGGAAACCAACTTGCAGGCTGGAGAGAGGCGCGGGGGAACCATCGAGCATGATCACGGTGCTGCTGTTGACGTTCAGTGTTACGTCCGCGCCTGCGTCGTCCTCACTGCCGCCGTCGCCGCTGATGGTGACGGTGTTGGCCGTGGTGTCCACCGCCTTGATGGTGCCTTCGACTTCGCTGGCTTCGGTATTGTCTTCGGTCTTGATCGAGCTGGCGAGCATGGTGGCGGAGTCATACTTGGCGTCCACCTGGTCCCCGAAGAGCAGGTCACCGAGGGTAGCAGGGGCGCCATTGCGGGTAATGACGGTCGTCGAGTCCACTTTGAGAATCACCGTGGAGCCGCCATCCTCGGAGGCGATGCTAATGGTGTTGGCCGCGGTATCCACCGCGGCGACCGTGCCGCTGACTTCGGACAGGCCTTCATTGTCATTTACATCGGATGCAGTTCCAGCGATAGTCCGCGAGGTGGAAGGAATGAACGCGGCGTCGACTCTGTTGCCCACGTGCAAGCGCGAGAGAGAAACACGAACACCGTTGTGCCAGATCCTGGTGGTGAGAGAGCTGTACCTGAGATTCACTCTGGTGCCCAGGGTGTTCCTGACGGTCATCACGTGCGTCCTGCGGTTCATGGCTATGACCTTGCCTTTGGCATGCCGGGTGCCGATCAGGGCGAAGGCCGGACTTGCAAACGCCAGCAGGCCGAGAACGACGAGCACTGAAGTAACGATATTCAGGTTCTTCTTCAACATCATTGTCTCCTTTTTCAGCGGGTGTTGGTGCTTAACGTAATACGTCGATCTAAGGCTGAAAAGGGTACGCGAGCTGCAAATTGCAGATTTGTAAGGGCTTGATATCCATCTGGCATTAGGCGGTTCCCGTCAAAATCGATGTGGGGCCCTAAATGGGAGACCTGCGCGGCTGCCTCGAAGAGGTGCCAGGTTAATTCCAGATTAGTGATGTGAGGTACTAGGGTTGAACGGAGAATCTATGCTGGAAAGAAACGCGATGCGCCGGACGCTCAATCGTGCGCGGCGCGGGCCACTTCCTCGTCTTCGAAG
>JBGPAT010000025.1:0-16220 GCA_041480885.1 Anaerolineae bacterium | reverse complement strand
GGAACGAAGTCGAAGTTCAAGAACCTGTCATTGGTGAAGAACCAGTAAGGCGCGGCGCCGTCATCCATCTTGCCGTGGAACAGTACATTCATCGCAAAGCTGGCGTCATACCCAGGGATCGAGACAGAGGGTTGCTCAAAAGAGAAGACGGCAGTCTGGGGCAGCAATGCCGGAACCCGCCATGCCAACTGCCAGTAGTAAGCACGTTGAACGCCCCAGTCCAAACGGTACTTGTTCACCGTCAGAATCTGTGTGGCAATCGAAAGGGTGAGCAACAGGCCCAGCAAGATCTTTTGATAACGGGCACGCACCATCCACATGATCAGTGTGATCGTGACGATGCCGGCACCCAGCATCGGCGCCAGCGAGAAGCGGTCATCCCAGCGTCCAGTTCCACTCACCTGTCTGCTCGTTAGCCAAATGGGCAGCGCGCTGACGAGAAACGCATACAGTCCAAATAGAAACAGGGATCCCGGACTCCCCGGTGGGGCCGATCCGGATTCATCCCGGACATCGTGAAAAACGGCGAAGATGGCGGCAAGGAGGATCCCGGCACCGAAGGCAAACCAGGCGATCTTGCCCTGGAAGGTGAATGCGTCGGGCCCGGTTACGACCGAAAGCCACACCTGGATCGTCGAATAGATGAGATCCAGGAATGCTCTCGTGAGCACTACCAGCACACCAGACAGGAACGAAGGATTGAAATCCCCAAGAAACTTGATATCACCGGCATAGTTGGCGCGGGAAAGCGTGGCCGGAAAGACGGCTAATCGCCACCAGAAATAGAAGCCCAACAGCAGCAAATAGGGCAGCCAATACAGAAGCGCCCGTCCAATGACTTTGACTCTGGCGAGCGAGCCGCCCGCGGCTACGAGCATCAGCAAGATAAGCGGCCGGATGAGCTCCGATCCAACAAAATACTCGATGGTGAAGATCTGGACCAGAGCCAGGAGCCAGGACGATGGCAGAAGAAACCATGCCTTGCGCGGCTCCTTGATGGCAGCTGCCATCAGATACACAGACAAGCCAAAGAGGAAGAACGACGTAAAGTGCCGTTGGTAGGCAGTCGAGATGGATTGCTGCAGGTAGCCGGGATACACCAGGAGCAGGGCGCCGAGCCAGCGCAGGTATGGATCGTAGCGCGGCCAAATGAACCGAAGGGCCAGATAGAGGAAGTAGATGCCGGCGCAGCGCAGTACCAGCGTAACTAGATGCCAGGCGATGGGATTCAGGCCGAATGCCGCATACATCAGCTGATAGGGCCAGGCAAACGGTCGATCAAATGCAAAATAGCCGTACAGCAAGGGCAGGTTCCTGGCATTCAGCAGGAACACCACCTCCCAGTCATCCCAGTAATACCCCAAGCCGCCCAGCGCGTACCCGTAGACAAGCAAGCCCAGCAGAAGCAAGGCGAGTGGATAGAACCAGGGCCGCTCTGAGTAGGACCTCAGTCGCAACAGGCGTTTCCCCCATGCATTTGTGGATGATGGATTCATGCTCTCACGCAAACTGAGTCGGGGGAAGCTGCCTAAAGTTGCTCCGCCGGCCCTTGCGCGCGGGTGGCGGGAGCGCGGGGTTCGGTGGATTTTTCCCGCCAGGCGTCGACGAGGCTGCCCCTACTCGGTCTTGACTACACCTTGATCATCGAACTGCAGGTCACGCAATCCGTCGTCCTCGCTCGCAGCTCCCAGCCGCATGCCGGGCACCGGCGTGCCACAATATGGACAGATATTCCACGGGAGTTCCATCAGGCGGCCGCAATGATGACAGGGCTTCCTGAGCTTGGTATGACAATTCGGGCACACCTGCCACTCATCCTTGACGCGACGCTCGCAGCCGGGGCAAACTGGAAGATCCTCAAGTGCATGCAGGAGCGATTCTTCCTCAAGGGTATGCTGATACTCTTCCTCCAGCGTGTGGGGCGGCCGCAGGATCAAGTACACGAGGACGCCGGGTAAGCTAAGTACCGCCACAAGCAAGGCCGAAAGTATGTGCACAAGGGGATCGCGAGCCCGCGCCCGGATATCCCGATAGGTCCAGACGATGAGCGCTATCCAGAGAGCGACCAGGAAAGCGCCGCCGAACGCCGTCAGGATGAGGATGGAATTGCTAGCCAATGTCGGATCAAACGGCATACCGCTTGGCCTCTCCCTCAAGACCCGACGATCCCGCCCTCGGTCAGCCGGCGTAAGTCCGACAGGGCCGCCTCGATCTCGGCCGCAGTGACAGGACGATCCTCGTCGCGATGCTTGAGCTGTCCGGTTCTGGCTTTTTCGACGGCAACATCTCGTATGGGTGCATCGTGGCTCAGCGCTTCCTTGACAAGCGCCGCGCCCTGCGAGTATCCAATAAGCGGATTGAGGGCGGTTACGACGATCGCATTCCGGGACAGCCAGCTTTCAGCTTTCTCCCGATTCGCGGTCACTCCGATCACAGCCTTATCCGTGAATGCTCTAACAGAACCGATCATCACCTGCATCATTTCGAAGAGATTGTGAGCAATGATCGGCATCATCACGTTGAGTTCCAGTTGACCGGCTTGGACCGCAAGCACAACCGTCGTATCGCAGCCAATCACGTGGAACATGGCCTGATCCAACATCTCAGCCATGACCGGGTTCACTTTGCCCGGCATGATGCTCGAACCGGGTTGGACCGCCGGCAGGCGAATCTCATCCAAGCCCGTGGAGGGTCCTGATGCCAGGAGCCTCAGATCATTGGCGATTCGGATCAAGGTTAACGCGAACGTCCGCAGGGTTCCGGAGAAATCGGCCACGTCAGCGAGAGACTGCATCGACTCGAACAAGTTGTCGGACTCATACAACTTGAGCCCGCTCAATTCGGAAAGCCGCCTCACCATCCGCTTGTGGTACTCCGGGTGAGCGTTCAATCCCGACCCAACCGCCGTTCCACCAATGCCCAGGCGCCTTAAGCCCTCGGCCGACCTCGCAATTCGTTCCGCATCACGACCAACCGCTTTGGCGTAGGCGCCAAACTCCTGGCCGAGGCGGACCGGCACTGCATCCTGCAAGTGTGTGCGGCCGGATTTGACGATGCCATCAAATTCCTGAGCTTTGATCTGCAACGCTGACGCGAGGGCCCGCGCGGAGTCCAACAACTCGTCCAGGCGCCACAATGCCCCCAGCCTGAGGGCGGTCGGGATTACGTCATTGGTCGACTGAGCCATGTTAACATGATCATTCGGATGGATGTAGTACTTGCCGAGAGCACCACCTAATAGCTGGGTGCCGCGGTTCGCAATTACCTCGTTGGCATTCATGTTATGGCTAGTGCCCGCGCCCGCCTGGATGGGATCAACCACGAATTCGGCGTCCCATTTCATGTCCATGACTTCCTGTGCGGCCTGTACGATGGCGCCCATCAGCTCGTTGCCAGTGAATTTTCGACCGTCCACCTCCCGGTCATGAAACTGACCAAGCTCGAAATTTACTTCGGCTGCGGCGCGTTTGATAATCGCAATCGACCAGATGAAGGCCCGCCAAGGCCGCAGGTTCGAAATCGCAAAGTTCTCCACTGCACGCTGAGTTTGCACGCCGTAGAGTGCAGCAGCCGGAACAGCCAATTCGCCAAGCGAATCCTTCTCAATGCGAAAGTCGGAGCTCGTCATGCCAAACTCCAATTCGATTAACCTGCCCAAAAGCCTGACCGCAAGATCCAGCCAGCAGCTTGCACCTCATCTATTTTACACCTTCGACGTAGGGGGAAATTGAAGTGCGAAACCTGGAAGTACGGACAATCGCTGGAAGTCCGCGGATGATATCCAAATGACCGGCTGCCGGGCTTAGGATCGACGAGGTTTCCCAGACTTGCTCCAAGAGTCCTAATGAGCGGTGGCTCAGGGATTTCAGGGCGTACTCAACCGCGCCAAGCCACACTCGTGGACCAGGCATGCAAGATTCAACGCATGGTGCGGCCGGACCTCACCCGGGTAGTTTGAGATCTTGACGGGTGGCGACCGCCTGTCAAGAAGTCCGAAATCCGTAGCCGCAAGACCGGTAGGTGGATCGATGCCGCGGGCAGGTATGACGGTGCTGGCGTTTCAAACTGCAACGCCGAGTTAGCTGGCTACGTACCGCGGATTAGGAATTGCCGCTGCGGTGTGAATATTGCCACGAGGGTTTGCAGCACAGGCGCCTCGGATGGCATGCAGCATCGGCCCGCTTAAAACAACATCGCCGTGGCAACAGGCCGCTCAAGCAATGCCGCCCGCGTGGGAGTCGGCACCGCACTGCAGATGTTCCGCATGCAAGCCCCCGATTGACTAAGCGTCCGCCCGCAGCAAGAGCGGATCAGGGATGTTGGGATTGTGCCAAAGGCAGCCCGACGCCCGTGGCAACAGCATTTCAAAGCTGATAGAATTCAAATGCGCATGCTAGTCCTGTTCCCGCCTCTGCTTTTGTTTGCCGCGGCCTCGGCGGTGGCGATTCTGCGGGTCACGCGACCGGATTTCCGCTTTAGTTGGCTGATTTCCGTCGCTGCAGCCTGCCTGGCATCCCTCGAAGTTCTGTTGTGGCAACGGCAGCTTCCGCTTTCCAGCCCTGCATCGGTGTCGCATCCCGCAGGCTTGGCCCCGACGACGCTGGCGTTCTCGGCGCCCAGTCTTCTCTGGCCGTACGCGCTGGGACTGTCTGCCCTAGCATTGGCAATATTACTGACCGCGCCGGGCCGAGCCAGCTTCCCCGATTCCGCCGGCTTCGCCATGACCTTGAGTCTGACGGGTCTGGGATTGCTCGCGGTTACGGCCGCTAATGCGGTCACGCTGGCATTTGCGTGGGCGGCCCTCGATCTCGTGGACCTCGTTATCACGTTGAGGTGGTCGCAGGGATCTAAAGCCAGTGAGCGGGCCGTGATCGCGTTTTCGATTCGGGCCGGTGGGATTGTCCTATTATTGCTGGCACAGGTCCTCGGCGGCCCGGACGGGCAGTTAGGGGATTTTGCTTCCATGCAGGCGGGAGTCGGGCTGATGGTGGTTGCCGCCGCCGCCTTGCGTCTGGGCGTCTTGCCTCCGGGTCTCCCCTATGGTTCAGAGACAACGTTGCCGGATGGAGTCTGGACGACGTTTCGTCTGACCTCAGCCGCGGCTGGTCTCGCTTTGCTGTCTCGATTACCCTCTGCGAGTTTGGGTGGGCCCGCCACGCCAGCGCTGATGCTTCTATGCTCAGTTCTGGCGATCTATTCCGGTTGGAGGTGGCTGCGCGCGCCAGACAAGTTCACTGGCAGCCGGTTCTGGATTAGCGGCATCGCCAGCTTGGCCGTGGCTTGCGCGCTGTGAGGCAATGCAGCCGGCGGGACCGCTTGGGGCATTGCATTGATGCTGGTGGGAGGCACCCTTTTCATTTCGTCTGACCATCGGGCATGGCTCAACCGTCTATTGCTCATCGGCGCCTGGAGCATTTCTGCCCTGCCGTTATCATTGACGGCCGTCGCATGGAACAACCCGTCCGGCATGCTCAATTGGGCGCTGCCGATCCTCCTGATTGCGCAGGGCCTTCTGCTGGCGGGCTTCCTCCACCATATTGTGCTCCCATCGTCCCGCCCGCCGCTGGAGGCTCAGCCAGCTCGGGCGGGATCAGCGTATCCGGTCGGCATCGCAGTCCTGCTCGTGCTTCAAGTCTTGCTGGCACTTTGGGGTTGGGTGGGCGCGTTGGAGGTCGGTCCGTGGCTGGCGGGTGGGGCGGCTGCCGCACTGGGCCTAGCATTCTTCTGGGCTGTTCCTCGGTTCTCTGGTCTGAAACCGGCGGCCGCTTGGTTGCCTCGCAGGTCCCCGCCTTCCATGACGGGCATCTATCAGGACGTTAAGACCATCTTCTCTGGTCTGATGCGAGTGAGTGAGACTATCACAGATGTGCTTCAGGGAGAGTCTGGCATCATATGGAGCCTGGTGCTGCTCATCCTGTTTGTGACCCTCATCGCCGGGGGGAACCGATAGCGTGCCCAACCCACTAGTGGCGTGGATGGCGGTGGCCCTTCTGGCGATGGCTGGGACCGGGCTTCTGTTGAGCCGCGATTGGCGGTGGGAACTCGGCCTATTGGCCGCCCAATACTTGGGTGCGGCGGTCCTGGTGGCACAACACTTGCCTCTCGGCATGGCTGCCACAAAATTGGTCACCGGCTGGATGACGACAGCTGCGCTCGGCATGACATTGACGGTACTTCCGTATCGGGAACAATCTGGTGAGGAGTATTGGCCACAGGGGCGTGTTTTTCGGCTATTCATGTCAGGTACGATTCTCGTGCTAGCGGCCGCCATCACTCCTCGAATAGATGCTGTCATGGCAGGCATTGGAGCACCTGTGATTGCGGGCACGATTCTACTGACCGGTATAGGCCTGCTGCAACTGGGGACGAGTCAACGCATGCCGCGGGTCATCTTCGGGCTGCTTTCAGTCCTCGCGGGGTTTGAGGTTTTCTATGCCGCCGTGGAAAGCTCCATCCTAGTGGCTGGGCTTCTGGCAGTGGTCACCCTGGGGCTTGGTTTGGTCGGTGCATACCTGCTAGTTGCCGCATCGGCGGAGGAATCCGCTTGAGCGCGCCTCTTGTATGGATCCTCATCCCCATCCTGATCGGCGGATTCACTCTCGTGCTCCTGGGCGAACGCGTAATTGCGCTGACCGGCGGAGTGGTCTGCGCCAGCTTGGCTGCGATTGCGTTAATTGTCCCCATTGACGAGGCCCTAAGATTCGGTCCCCTGTCAATCAAGATTTCCTCCTCCGCCTCATTCCTCGGCCGCAGTCTGGTCCTGCCGCCGACCGAAGCTCCGCTGCTGGCGGTGATCTTCGGCCTGTGCGCCCTATGGTTCTTCGGTGCCGAAGCCGCCGGGGTCGCACGACAATTGATTCCACTTGGCTTGATGATTTGCGGATTCCTGGTCGCCTCCCTTGCGGTCCAGCCGTTTCTGTTTGCCTCGCTTCTGGTCGAGATGTCAGTCCTGGTAGCAGTGCCGATGCTTTCTCCAGGGGAGCAGAGACCGGGCAGAGGCGTGATCCGCTTTCTGGTTTATCAGACACTTGGCATGCCTTTCATCCTCCTTGCAGGCTGGCTCTTGGCGGGCGTAGAAACCAGCCCTGGGGATTTATCCCTGACAATTCAGGCGACAGTAATGCTCGGACTCGGCTTCGCTTTCTTGCTTGCTGTCTTTCCACTATACGACTGGATTCCGCAACTGATGGACCAGAATCATCCGTACGTTGCCGGCTTCGTCCTGTGGCTCCTGCCTAGCATTGTGGTTGTGTTCGGGATGAGCTTTCTCGATAGATATGCGTGGCTTCGCACATCGCCCAACGTGATCACGGGCCTGCGTGGCATGGGATTGCTCATGCTAGTAACCGGTGGACTGTGGTCCGCTTTCGCGCGCCATCTTGGGCGGCTCATGGCCTACGCGTCCATCACGGAAACGGGTTTCCTTCTCATATCGATGAGTCTGGCGGGAGCCAGCGGCGTCAACCTGACCTTCGCGTTTCTCGTCCCGCGTGGGCTCAGCCTAGCTTTGTGGGCACTCGCTCTCGCAGTCATTGGAAAAAGCGCCGCAAGCCTGAGTTTCCCCTCAGTACAGGGACGGGCCCGTATGTACCCTTGGGCTTGTGCGGCACTGGCTCTGGCGGGGCTCTCTGCCGCCGGGTTTCCCCTGCTTGCGGGTTTTCCTCCGCGTCTCGCCCTTTGGCAGGCCCTGGCCCACGACACAATTGCCGGCGCGATCTGGTTTCTGGTGGGCTTGATCGGATTGATGATCGGCGCTGTACGTCAGCTTGCCGTGGTCGTCGTGAATAAAGAAGGGGACCGCTGGGCACCCACGGAAAACATCATCCAGCGCGGGATGCTGGGGCTCGGCATACTGGGGCTTGTCCTCCTGGGAATGTTCCCCCAGTTGCCAGCCTTCGTTGTCGGAAGACTCCCGCTCATGTTTGAGCACCTGAGTCGCTGATTCCCCCAGGGTTCGACAAGTCTCATGGTTGACATTAGGTGTGAACCTATCAAGGGGGATTCCCGTGAGAGGAACGAGTCTGATAAGATGCGGCGCGCCCCGCCCCGCATCTGCGGTCCCGATTGCTATTGCAGCTGTTTTGGTTTTGTGCCAGAACATGCTGTTTGGGGAGGAGTCGCGCGTGGAGTGGGCAGTATAATCCCCCTAGGTCGGAGGACCTATGGAATTCGATGACATTTGGAAACGCCTCGAATGGCTTGATGAACAGCAGCGCAAGGGCAAGATCGATCTCGGCGACGTCAATACGCGGCTGGCAGCGCTGGAGACAAGTGTTAACGCGCTCACGCAGCAGCTCAAGGGGCTGGGTCAGCAGCTGATGGACCTCGCCCCACTCTCCGCCCGCGTGAATCAGTTCGACCAAATGCTTTCAAAACAGCGCACTGATCTTGCCAAATCGGTCGAAACTGTCGACAAGAATGCCGTGCGTCGCGATCAAGAGAGCACAAAGGTTCAGGCCGCACAGCTGGAAGAAATCCGAAAAGCTATTTTTCAGCTGGGCACGACGATCAACACCGATGAGACCTTCAAGAAGGATCGCGTTCACGAGGTACAGCGGCTTACCCTTGCCATTCAGGATGTGCGCACCGAGACCGACTCAGTTGCACAACTGAGCAAGGAGCTCTTGGAGCGCCAGAAAGTCATCGAGGAGAGCCGCAGGCCGGACGCGAAGCGCGTGGCCGATCTTCAAGGTGAAGTAGCTGCCGCGCGCAAGCTCGCCGACGAGGCCCGAGAGAAAGCCAGCCTTCATACGGACGCGATTCGCAACATGGAGAATCGAGTCAGTGAGCTGCTTGCGACAGACGTAAGTCGCCATGAGTCGCAAGCTGCGTTCCTTCAGCAGCAAGCCTTGGCGCAGGTCGAACGCGATCATGCTTGGAAGGAATGGCAGGAAAAATCCGAGGATTTCAAGCAACAGGCGGAAAACGTGGAAAGCCAGGTAGTCGCCCTGGACGAATCCATTCGGGCGGCCAAAAGGGCCCAGGATGCCTACACCGACCTTAATCAGAAGCTCGAACGCCGGATCGCGGAAGTCGGGGAAATGCAGAGGCTGGCCGAAGATCGTGTTCGGCAGGAATGGGTTGCCTTCAAAGCCGACGAGCAAAAGCGCTGGACGGGCTATTCGCTTGCCCAGGACGAATCGACACGGGACGTGCGCAAGGACCTGGACAGGATGGATAAGCTCCTCACTTCGCTCGACGACGCGGCCCAGACCCTTCAGGACCAGCTTCATCAGACTACGGATAGCACCGAAAAGCAACTGCGAGAAATCATGAACGTAGCCCACGAATGGCTTTCATCTTTTGAACGCATTATGGGCCACGCAAAAACCAAGGCCAAAAAGACGGCCCCATAGGTACGGGGGGCCATTCGGCATCGTGCTACAAAACGTCTCCAGGAACGCCTTTATAGGAGTGAGATGCGCGTAATTGGCACCGCGGGCCACGTCGACCACGGCAAATCCAGCCTGATCGAGGCTCTCACAGGTATACATCCCGATCGTCTCAAGGAAGAGCAGGCGCGCGCGATGACCATCGATCTCGGGTTCGGGTGGCTTAAGTTGCCCGACGGTCGGGAGGTCGGCATCGTGGACGTCCCTGGACACCGGGATTTCATTGAGAACACGGTGTCGGGAATCGCCGGCATCGACGCAGCACTGATAGTAGTGGCAGCGGATGAGGGCGTCATGCCGCAAACGAGGGAGCATTTGGCCATCCTCGACCTCCTTGGCGTTCATGCAGGGATTCTTGTCATCACCAAGATAGATCTAATCCCGGACGCGGACTGGCTGAGTGCAGTCGAGGCGGACATCCGGGCCGCCGTGCAAGGCACCGTCTTTGAGGGATTCCCCGCCGTCCACGTCTCGGCCCGCACCGGCAAGGGGCTGGATACCCTCCTGACAACTCTCAGTGAGGTTCTTCGCCGGGGAAACGAGCATCCCGACATCGGTCGACCGCGTCTAGGCATTGACCGAGTCTTCACGATGAGCGGATTCGGGACTGTGGTCACTGGCACCCTGAGAGAAGGCCATTTGGAAGTTGGCGACGAGGTCCAGTTCCTGCCTTCCGGCCTGATGGGGCGCGTGCGCGGGCTACAAACACATCACCGGAAGCTTTCGCGAGTGCCGCCCGGTTCGCGGACAGCCGTCAACATCGCGGGCATTGCAGCAGAACAGATCCGGCGTGGCGAAGTCCTGACCCATCCGGGGCAATATCAGAGCACGCGGCGCGTGGATGCGAGTGTGAGATTGCTCGACAGTGGCTCTTCTGCCCTGCACCATCATGCGGAGGTGAAGGTGTTCCTGGGGACCGGCGAGACCATGGCAACCTTGCGTCTGCTGGGGACGGAAGAACTGATTCCTGGGCAGGAGGGTTGGATTCAACTCGACCTTCGGGAGCCACTGGTCTGCGTTCGAGGAGACGCGTACATTCTCCGTCGTCCGTCTCCGAGCGAGACGCTGGGAGGCGGACGAATAATTGACTCTCATCCCGCGGGCCGCCACAGACGCTTCGATCCAGGAGTGGTCACGTCGTTGACGGCGCTCGCCCGTGGGTCTCCTGAAGACGTCATATTTGAAGCAGCAATGGCGCTTAATATGGCGTCCATCGGCGAGATTATCACACGCTCCGGTTTGCCGGCCGAAACGGCGCACGCGGCACTGCGCGGCCTGATGAAGAGCGATCAGTTGATCGACCTCGAGGACGGACGGGCCATGATGAAGAGTGATTTCCTCATTATCGCGCGGCCGCATTGGAACGACCTGCGGGAGGCGACCATACAAATCGTGAATGGTTACCATGGCAAATTCCCGCTTCGCGCGGGTGTCCCGCGCGAAGAGTTGCGAAGTAAGATGAATCTCTCGACCCGCCTTTTTGATACGGCGATCCGCCGACTGGTCTCCGATCAGACGCTCGTCGAAGCCGGCAACTGGATCGCTATGCCGCACCACAAGATACTCTTCGATGACAAGCAGCTCGGCCGGATCGATGTACTGATGCAGGAGTTTGAGCGGAGTCCTTTCAGCCCACCCAGCCTGAAGGATTGCGAGGCCGCCACTGGCGTTGAGACTGTGGCGGCCCTGATTGCTCTGGGCAGGCTGGTTCCCGTTTCCAGCGAAGTCGTTTTCCTGAAACGGGATTATGATTCAATGGTTGCGGAAGTACGGTCTGTGCTAGAAGAGAGGGGACAGATCACGTTGGCCGAGGCACGTGACCGGTTTAGAACCAGCCGCAAATATGCTCAGGCGCTCCTAGAGCACCTCGATTCGGTGGGTGTAACACGGCGAATGGGCGAAACCAGAGTACTTGCATAGCTATGGAGCTGCGGCGAATTCGAAACCCATTTCCGCACCCCGATATCGATTCTGAACAGGGCCCCGTGCACCCCACCAGGAATCCGGCCCGATACTGAGAAGAAGAGTGTGTGGACGCTTTACACTAACCACAGATCCATCTGAAGCCGGAGACGAATTCGAGGGCTTCGATTTTCCAAGACAGTTCTCCCCTCGTTATAACGTTGCACCCTCTCAGGCAATTCTGGCACTTCCGAACGACGGCAAGAATCTTGCCACTTTCTTTATCTGGGGGTTGATACCTTCATGGGCAAGAGAGGCTGCGATTGGCAATCGCTTGATCAATGCACGGGGTGAGACGCTGGCGGACAGACCCGCCTTCCGGGGCGCGTACAAATATCGACGTTGCCTGATTCCGGCAGACGGATTCTACGAGTGGAAGTCCCGCCCCGGCACACGGAACAAGGCCCCGCACCTCATCCGGCTGAAGAACCACAAGCCTTTTGCATTTGCCGGGCTGTGGGAGGAATGGCATGCCTCCGACGGTTCATCCGTCCGCTCTTGCACGATCATCACTACCGGACCGAATGCGCTGATGGCACCCATCCATGACCGCATGCCGCTCATCCTGGGCCGCAATGATTATGCGGAATGGCTCGATCCCGCGCCCAGACCGCCGGAAAGTCTAGGCCATCTCATCAAGGCAGCCTCGGCGGATGAGATGGAGGCTTATGTTGTTTCGAGCCTTGTGAATAACCCCAAGATCGATCAAGCTGATTGCATACTCCCGGCCTGAAACGCATGGTCGCAGGCTTAGACTGCTCCCGGTTTGTTGACATGGACCGGTCATAAGAAAACAATGCACATGGAGATTCGCCATTTGAACTTCTGCTCAGGAGTGGCGACCCCGCTTGCCTCTCGATTGTTCATGCGATATTATCCGCCGCCGGAGCTTCGGTGAAAGACAACCCTGACGATAAGTCATCTGACCCAGACGACCAGGACTCCCATCCCAGCGTGATGCCGCGCTCTTCCGAACCAGCCGGCTCGATTTCGCGCGCTGTGCAGAGTCTGCTCCATCTAGGCTTGGGTGAGTTCCTGCTGCGCGCTGCCACAAATGTCTTTTCGGTGATCGCGATTGTAGTTGTCATATGGCTGGCACAGATGTATTTTCGCCAGCCCGCGGTTCGCGCGCAGACAACTTCCGGCGGTTCCCCAGTTCTCACGGCGATGCCAGCCGCCCCTTCCGCGGCAACCACGACACTTCTTCGGGATTCTTCCGGCGGGATCCTGCGCCAGGCCGACATCCACACAAATGTCCCTGACAGGCCTCGGCAGGAGATTGTCACATACACCGTCCAGGCAGGTGACACGGTTTCCGGAATCGCCGATCGGTACGGCCTGCAGCCAAAGACAGTCTTTGCCGCCAACTTCACCCTGCTGCAGGATGACCCACACAATTTGCAGCCGGGTCAGGAACTTAAGATCTTGCCTTTGGACGGCGTTCTCTGGGAGTGGACCGGGGGAATCTCGTTTGGCCAGTGGGCCGACTACTTCAAAGTCAAGCCTGAAGATATTATCAACTACGCTGCCAACAACTTGGATCCAGCTGCGGTTGGCGATCCCGCAAATGCCAACATCAAGATCGGCACCTACCTAATCGTGCCGGGCGGGGTCTACCAGTATCATGCGCCCGGTCAGATGCCGCTCGGCATTACTCGCTCAAACCCCGCCTCGGCTCAGGTGGGAGGCGCGGGATCCTGCGCTCCCGTTTCAGGCGGTGCGGTCGGCTATGGCACATTCGTTTATCCCACCGCCAGGCATTACCTGTCCGGGTTCGACTATTCTACCAAGACCAATCACCTGGGAATTGACCTTGCTGCAGAACAGGGCGATCCCATCTATGCGGCGGATGGCGGCGTCGTAGTGTACGCTGGCGCCAACAGCTACGGTTATGGCAACATGATCATGATCGATCACGGGACTGGGTTTCAAACGCTGTACGCGCACCTGAGCGCAATCTTCGTGAGCTGCGGAAACAATGTGAGCCAGGGTGAGACGATCGGGTCGGCGGGCGCCACGGGCCACGCGAGCGGTGCCCATCTACACTTCGAAGTCCGTACCGCCACGGCTGTCATCAATCCCTGGGATGTATTGCCGGCTCCCTAGTCTGATATAATTTCGCTCGCCGGGCGCGTAGCTCAGTTGGTTAGAGCGCATGTATCACACACATGAGGTCGGGGGTTCGAGCCCCTCCGCGCCCACCATGCCCCCACCTGCGGGCTGAGACCTCGCCAACGCCGTCATATCACCGGGATATGGCGGTGCTTCATGTCTGCTCACACACAGATAGAGCAAGAATGCGATCTTGCGTCGGTTGCCATGCCGTACGCATGTGCAGACTTCATGTCGAGCCGACAAACCATGCAATTCACGCCCGCCACATTGCGATTCGACATATTCACAAGCGACTCGCTCCTGTCATTGCGGGAGGGGCAGGGCGTGACCGCCCCCCACGAACTGACGCCGCGCCTCGTGCGCCAACACTTAGCAGCACTGGCGGTCCGGGGCTACCGGGACCACCCTATGGACTGGCTTTCAGGCTTAGCAGTTGCCAATTCCCCGAGCGTGTATGCAAGATTTCGCAAAGGTAGGTACTCCCCTGCTTTGCATAGGAGATCTTTGCCTGATAAGTGTCGCTGGATACGATAGCAACGCGGCCGGGGTTGTATCGCTGCGCTTCCAAAACGGAAAGTTTGAGTTGCTCAGCCATAAAGGCCGTGCACGCATACCACGCATGTTCTTGCAGCGTCACGGCCCGGATGGACCTGCGCGGGGCAATCGAACTGGATGCCAGACTGGCCGCGTAGACGACGATCCCCAGCACCAAGAGCGCAGCAAGAATGACGGCGAACGTTTTCGGCGTGTTGGCGGACTTTTGCAAGGTGGTTTCCACTAGAGGCTCCTTCCTTACTGTCTCTGACATTATCGCGCCGAGCGGAGTCGTGCGTCAACCGTCAAGAAGCGCACGCCTCAGATACCCCTGGCTGAAGACAATTTCAAACACGGTGTGGACCAGAGCTGCCGGCTGCGACAATCCGTGATTTTCCAGTGTCAAGCCCCTCCCGGATCAGACGGTCGGCAGTCCCGATGTTGGCAGGAAGTATAATTTTGCAGCCGATGGTGACCCGCTCGAATGCAAATTGGCTCTCTGATCTTCGCGCGAAGGGCGGGGCCCGCGAATCCGCCTTGTCCGATCTGCGCGACGTGATTCAACACGGATTACCTTTCGCCGTGTCCCGCTGGGTTTCCGCTCAAGACCCGTTTTTTGCGCCGCTCCTTGAGGAAGTGACGCAGGAAACGCTGCTGCGAGTCCTCGACCAGTTGGACAGCTTTGAGGGCCGCAGTCTGTTCACAACCTGGGTGCAGAAGATCGCGGTGCGCATTGCGCTGACCGAGCTGCGCCGCAAACGCTGGCAGGATTCATCTCTGGATGAAATGCTGGACAATGACGTGTCCCCCGCTCCGCCGGGGCTGATGGCCGACCGGTCCCCCGGACCGGACGTACTTGCGGAGCGGGACGATATGATCGCGCACGTCCGCCGAATATTGGAGCAGGAGCTTACCCCCAAACAGCGGGAGGCTCTCATTCTCTTGGGCATCCAGGACGTTCCGCTCGAGGAGGCTGCGAGCCGGATGAAAACGAACCGCAATGCCCTGTACAAACTCTTGCACGATGCCCGCTTGCGGCTCAAACGCCGGCTTGGCGCGGAGGGCCTGAACGCTGCGGAGATCCTTTCGGCCTTTGAGCCAAAATGACATGGGCGTCCGGGAGTAAGATTGACTGGCAGCCAATCGTCGGAACAGTGGTGCAACCATGAGTGAACCATTCCACAAGTTGCTGGGCCGCCTCAGGCGGGATCACGAACCACTTTCCGATGAGGTCGTCAAAGGCTTCTTGCGGATTCTCGAGAGGGCGCGCATCGAGGATATACCTTGCAGTCAGGTCTACAACCGTCTGGATGAATATGTTGAGAAGGACGTACACGGGCATGCAGCCGCCAAGCTGATGCCGCTGCTACGCGAACACCTCGACTGCTGTCACGACTGCTCCGAGGAGTACGAGGCGCTAATGAGAGTCCTGCGGCAAGCGTCAGGCGAGGGGTAGTTCGTTGCGTTCCGAGTGAGTTGCGCCTGGACTAGTGCGTCTCCGCGAACAGCTTCTCCCCGGCCCGGATTGGAATCTTGAGACGGTTTTCGAAAGGGGTCAAAGGGCACGACCAGTTTTCGTTGTACGCACAATACGGATTGTCTGCAAGGTTGAAATCCACCCGAAAGCGAGCATCCGATAGCGCTTCCGGCTCCAAATAGCGCCCGGCTGGATATGTTTCCTTGCCGGCCAGGGAATCTACAAAGGGCAGGAAGAATCCGTTTGGGCCTTCATAGATCGTGAGCTCCGCGTCCCGTCCGTCCACCGAAAAATGGAACCGGCTGTGCCGATAGTAGATTTGGACATCACCACTTGACGTCTGCATCTCGACGCGTTCCTTCTTGGGCAGTGGTTCGGCCTGCACCTCGAGCCGCAACTCGGGGTTCTCAGGGAAATACCTTAGTCCCGCAAAATCCCGCCTTTGTTCCGCCGTCAGCGGGCTTTCGGGGTCGCCGCCAAAGAAACGATCTTTTTCTGCGCGAAAGGCTTCCAGTTCCGTCATCCTGCCTCCTGGCAATTCCGACTATCGGACAGCGGCACCATCCGCTTCCGTACGCGGGCTTGTGTTCTCGTCGAGCTTGTGCTATTTTAGCCGCAGCGGCGGATCTCGCTGCGCTTAGCGGACGGCTGAATCGTCTCGGTGGATGGGGTCTCTGCGAGAAGTCTTCAGAAGTCCACGTATTCGCTTGGGCGCTTTGGCTAGGTGCGCCGGCAGCGTT
>JBGPAT010000024.1:0-16301 GCA_041480885.1 Anaerolineae bacterium | reverse complement strand
TGCTGACCTACGTTCCATACCACGCCGTATCCGTGCCCCAAGTGATTCGCGTACCGCATTAGCATCGCCGCGTCTTCAAAAGGAGGCACGTTGAAATCCACGGAGGTCGCCCCAAAACCGAATACCGCCGCGACCAGGAGCACCGAAGCCACCCAGTCTTCGCGACGTGCGAGCCAGGCCAGGAATCTATCCAAGCAGTGAATACCCCCCATCGATCACAAGCGTCTGCCCCGTCACGTACTCATTCTTGAGCAGGAATTCAAGCGCCGAGGCGATCTCGTCTGGCGATGCCGGCCTTTTTAGAGGGAGTTTTCCGACCAGTCGGCTCCATTCCTCGTTGGAGATCAGGCCAGACTGCAGCACGAGGCCCGGCGCAATGGCATTAACGCGAACGGCAGGTGCAAACGCGCGCGCCAAGATACGCGTGAGGGCCTCCAGACCGGCTTTGCTTACAGAGTAGGAGGGATAACGACTCCAAGTTTTCCTCGCCCCCACATCCGTGATGTTGACGATCAAACCTCCTTCGGTCATCCGTGCGGCCGCTTCCCGCGCGCAAAGGAAGGGTGCGCGCAGATTCAGATCCAACGCCAAATCCCATTCATCGACCGAAAGAGTCCTGGGATCCCCGGTTGGCATCGCGGCAGCCGAGTTTACGAGCACGTTCAGGCGATGGGGAATCTGGTCAACTTGCTCAAAGAGCACTGTGATTGCTGGCGGTTTCGTCAGATCGGCTCGGGCAAGGAAAACCGGAACACCGAGCGTCCGTATCTCGGTCGCCGTGTCGGCGGCCTGCACGTCGGACCCCCAATAATGAAGCAGGACCGCATAACCGTTCCGGGCCAGAGCTAGGGCGAACGCCTTGCCGAGGCGATGCGCCGCACCTGTGACGAGCGCCAGCGGCTGTGGGGCCATGGCACGGTTTTACCACACTTCCCCAAGGATCCATGCGCCCTCGCCGCACGTCGCCGCTCGAACAGCTATTTCCGGAAGAAATTGGATAAAAAGAACCAGACGTTCGCCGGACGTTCAGCCAGCCGGCGCATGAAATATGGATACCAATGCGTCCCGAAGGGCACATAGACCCTTACCAAATAGCCATCTTTCACAAGTCGTTCCTGCAGATCGCGGCGAATCCCGTACAGCATTTGGAACTCGAAAGCATCCCGCGGCAGGCCGATACTCTGCGCGTAGCGCGTGGCAAACGCAATCCGATCCTCATCATGCGTGGCGATCGCTGGTATCGGCGGGAAACAGCCATCTGGCCCGGATCTTGGAGATTTCGCGAACATTGCTCCGTCCATAATGATTTTTGTGAGCAGGTCGTAGTTGGCATCCACGTCTGCCTTCTTGGGATACGCTTTGTCCGCCGGCTCTTGGTAGGCGCCTTTCACAAGACGAAGCGGTATCTTTTCGGCGAGCAGCTTCCGCGCATCGGCTTCGGTCCGGTAGAGATACGACTGCAAAACGAGGCCAATGTTCTTGTAGCCCCGCTTGCGCATTTGCTGAAAGAGGCCGATGGTCTGATCCGTGTACGGGGTGTCCTCCATGTCGATCCGGACAAAATTCCCATTGGCCTTGGCCCTCTCCAGGATCCGTTCAAGATTCTGTCGGCAGGCGCCCTCATCCAGGCCCAGACCGATCTGAGTCAACTTGATGGAGACGTTCGCACACAATCCTGACTTCTTGATCTCATCCAACGTGCGGATGATCGCGACCGTGGCCTCCGATGCTTCCTCCGGCTTGCTAGTATGTTCCCCCAGGTGATCCAGCGTGACGCTGATGCCCTTCCTGTTCAGTTCGCGAATTACCCGGATCGCGTGCTCAATTTTTGTGCCCGCCACGAATCGGGAGGCCGTTCGCCAGGCAAATCCCCAACTTGTGACGATCTGCTGCGCCCACGCCGCTTTCGACAGGTAAATGAGCAAGGACCGAAACATAACTTCCCTCTCTCACGCAAGCCTAATGTGATTCTAGCACAGGTAGTCCTCATGCCTGTGTTATACTTTTTTGCGACAAAAGTCACTTCTGGAGGTAGTGTGAGAAACCGCAATGCCAGCATTTTCCTGCGGGGGACAGCGATTTTTCTGCTCATTCTTGCCACATTCCTGACGATCTATTCGCTCATCACATACGGCCGGCAGCGAAACAGCTACCCACCCGGGATGACCATCGGCGGGGTTCCCGTCGCAGGGCTCGATGCCCAGGCGGCTTCTCAACGCGTCCTTGAGGTTTACAACACTCCGATAGAACTCCAATACGGCGGCGCAGCGATCCAGGTCGATCCGCCGGTGGTTGGTTTCCAGCTGGATATCGAGTCGATGCTGGCAGCGGCCGACCTCAGCCGCACTGGTGGACAATTCTGGGCAGGATTCTGGGACTACCTGTGGAATCGCGACCCATCGCCGGAAACCATACCGCTGAGAGCGACCATCTCAGAGGAGCGCCTGCGAGCTTATTTGCAAACCGAGATCGCTGTCCGCTACGATCAGCCACCGACACCAGCTCAACCAGTCCCCGGCTCGACCACGTTCACTCCTGGACATCCAGGAGAATCCCTGGACATTGACAGCGCTGTCCCTCTTGTTGAAGACGCCTTGCGCTCCCCAACGAATCGGGCGGTCACGCTCAGTGCCATCCAGAACGCCGCCGCGCGCCCCACAATCCAGAATCTCGAGATCCTGATGAAACAGGTCATTTCCACCGCCAAGTTCGATGGGGTCATGGGCGTCTACATGATGGACCTGCAGAACGGGCAGGAAATCCATTTCGCGGTCAATCAAGGTCAAGAGATACCTGTTGAGCCCGACGTCGCCTTCACGGCTTCCAGCACGATCAAAATCCCCATTCTTGTCGCCTACTTTATCCAGCACGGCAAGGGACCCGTGGACGCTCCCGTGAGTGCAAAGATCACCAACATGATCCACAAGTCCGACAACGTGGCCTCGGACGACCTCATGCAGGAACTGGATCCTAACACTGGTCCCCTGGTTGTGTCGGCGGACATGACAAAACTCGGGTTAGAAAACACGTTCATCGCCGGTTACTTCGCAGCCGGCTCCAATCTGTTGCGCCGGTTCGAAACGCCTGCCAACCAACGCCAGGACGTAACGACCGGTCCCGATCCATATAACCAGACCACGCCGTCTGACATGGGCGGTCTGCTGGGCGACGTGTATCAGTGCTCACAGACCGGCGGAGGCGCACTGGTCGCAGCCTTCCCCGACAAGATCAATCAGGACGTCTGCAAAGAGATCGTGAACTACCTTGCCTCTGACAAGATTGGAGTACTGATCGAGGCGGGCGTACCCGAAGGCACGGTCGTGGCGCACAAGCACGGCTGGGTGACGGACCCTGCAACAGGCCTCGATCACGATTGGAGCGACGCCGGCATTGTCTATACCCCCGGCGGCAACTTCGTGTTGTCCATATATTCCTATCATCCGGTGCAGTTGGTATTCGTGGACGTCAACGACGGCATCGGCATGAATCATCTGTTCGCCAGTCTTACGCAATCAGTCTACAACTACTACAACACGAGTCACTAGCATCTTGCTCTTCTGAATCGGCCGCCTATGGGAAGACGCTGCCCAATCGGTATATAATCACGCCATGAGCGCCGCGTTGGGACTCCTCCGACTCCAGCAAGTCGACAGTCGGATGAGCCGCATCGAATCCCGGCTGGCGAAGATCCAAGAGACGCTGGACAACGACGCGGAACTCGTGGCGGCGCGTGATCAGGTTAAGTCCTTTCAGAACCAGCAACATGACGCTGAGCATGCACGCAAGTCCGCGGAGGCCGAGGCCGAGGCGCAGCAAATCAAGATCCAGCAAGCCGAGTCCAGCCTCTATGGGGGAAGCGTTCGCAATCCAAGGGAACTACAGGACCTGCAGACGGGCGTTGCATCTCTAAAGAAGCAGCTCACGTCAGTCGAAGAACAACAGTTGGAAGCAATGCTCAGCCTGGATGCGGCTCAGGAGAGCCTGCGCGACGCCAACGAGAATCTGACTCGTGTTCAGGCCCGTGTTCAGAGTGAACACCGCAAGCTAGTCGACGAACGGGCATTGCTACTTGTGGATCAGCAGAATCTGCTCGCCGAGCGGCAAGCGGCCGCCGGTACGGTCGCTGCAAAAATGCTCTCGTCATACGAGAACCTGCGCCGGCAACGCGGCGGGGTGGCCGTCGCCGAGGTTTCCGATAATGCCTGCGCCGCCTGTGGAACGACGCTTACTGCCGCCCTGCAACAGAGTGCGCGGCATGCGGTCGAGCTCGTGTATTGCCCGTCCTGTGGACGCATCTTGTACGCCGGCTGACCGTTGCTTCAATGAGAATACCCTTTACCATTCCACTTGAGCCCCAGGTCATTCCTTCTCAGTTACGCTTCCGCCAGGATTTTGCGGTCGGCGGTCTGGCGGGCTTGTCCACGGTGAACACATGTCATCGCCGGAATCAGGAGTTGGTGCGACCAGGCAAACGCACGCAATATGAGCAGCACCGAGGAAGAACACACGTGTGCGACTCTGCGCTGGGCGCAGGGCATGGTTCTCGCCACACCCTTGTTCGCGCCAGACGGGATTCTGCCCGAGCGGCGACTCTCGGCACCCCCAGGGCGCATCGAGCCGGGGAGCTGCTTGGTGGTGAGAACGCGGTGAGGATCGCCCTCCACTGCATAGCTGCCGGGCAGGAGGGTACCGCCCGCTATGCTCCGAACAAGGGGGAACGCCTGGCGGCTTTTCTGAGGCCGTGGGAGACCAGTGCATCGGGCCACAGGCTCCCTTACCCTGTTCACTACGGACTAGACTGATGCTGGTTACGAACGCAACTGTTGTGACATGGGAGACTCCGAACCGCGTGCTGCCGAATCACGCGCTCTACATTTCGGCGGACCGCATTCTGGAGATCGGTCCATCCGCCAAGCTCGAGCAACTGCATCCCAAGACCAGGCGACTGGATGCCCGCGGTCAGCTGGTGATGCCGGGTGGTATCTGTGCTCACACGCATTTCTACAGCGCCTTCGCCCGCGGCCTCGCCGTGCCACCGCCTGCGCCGAAGGATTTTCCGGAGATACTGCAGAAGCTCTGGTGGCCGCTCGATCAATCGCTGCTCGAGGAGGATATCCGTTACTCGGCGTTAATGGGTCTGGTGGATGCGATCCGGCACGGCACGACGACTCTTTTCGATCATCATGCTTCGTCCAACGCCATCGACGGTTCGCTGGACGTTATCGCCGAGGCAGTCGACAAATCGGGGCTGCGCGGCGTGTTGTGCTACGAGGTCACTGATCGAGATGGCGCCGTCAAGGCCGATGCGGGCATCACTGAGAATCTCAGATTCATCAAGCGCCTCTCCGCCACTGCCCATCCGCGCTTGAGGGGCATGTTTGGCCTGCACGCCAGCCTCACCCTCTCTGGTGCAACGCTTCAGGCATGTCGTGCCGCGCTTCCGGACGGCGCTGGTTTTCACATCCACGTTGCCGAGCATGAAGCCGACGAATATGACAGCCTGAGCAAGACCAAAATGCGGGTCATCGATCGCTTGCAGAATCACCAGATACTGGGTCCCAGGACGATCGCCGCGCACTGCGTCCACGTGGATGCCCGCGAAATACAGCTGCTAAAGGAGAGCAGCACCTGGGTGACGCACCAGCCGCGCTCGAACATGAACAATGCGGTCGGTGTAGCGCCGGTCGAGTCTCTCTTGCGCGCCGGCATCCGGGTCTGCCTTGGAAATGACGGCTTTTCCAATGCCATGTGGGATGAGTGGAAGGCGGCCTATTTCCTCCACAAGGTGACGAGCCGGGATCCGCGCCGCATGAGCGGAAACGACGTCGCGCAGATGGCGACTGCCAACACCGCCGCTCTAGCCAGCCTATTCTTCCCCGAGGCCCCCATTGGTCAAATTGTCCCGGGCGGCGTTGCCGACCTGGTGTTCGTGGACTACCAATCTCCTACGCCCCTCAATGCCGAGAATTTGCCATGGCACATCTTATTTGGCTTCCAGCAAAGTATGGTGACAACAACCATGGTTGCCGGCAAACTGCTTATGAAGGATCGTCAGCTGCTGACCCTCGACGAAGTGGAAATTGCTGCACGCGCCCGTAAATTGGCTCCTAGGGTTTGGAGACGTTTCGAGGAGAGAACGAGGGTATGAGCGGGCTTTCCAAAACGCAAACGATTGCCGTGCTCGGCGGGACGGGCAAAGAGGGCCGGGGATTGGCCTATCGTTGGGCAAAGGCCGGATATCACGTGGTGGTAGGCTCTCGATCCGCGGAAAAAGCCGTCGGGGTTGCCACGGAGATCCGTGGCCTGCTCGGGACCGCATCCTCAGTATCCGGCCGATCCAACCTGGAGGCAGTCCGTCAGGCAGATGTCGCGGTCTTGACCGTACCTTATGCCTCGCACCGAGAAACGTTGGAATCGCTGAAAGGGGCCCTGGCGGGCAAACTCTTGATCGACGTGACTGTGCCCGTCGTGCCCGGCCACATCTCGAGGGTCCGTATGCCTGCTGCCGGTTCAGCATCCCAAGAGGCACAGGACATCCTCGGGGAGACTGTGGAAGTAGCTGCCGCGTTCCACAGCATCTCCTATGAACACCTCATGCAGGATCAACCCATCGATAGTGACGTTCTGGTCACGGGTTCCAGCAAGGAGGCACGTCAGGCAGCCCTCGAGCTGGTAAGAGCTGCTGGGTTGAACGGCTGGGACGCAGGTCCGCTCGACAACTCGGTCGTGAGCGAGGGCTTGGCCAGCGTGCTGATCTTCATCAACCGTCACTACGGATCCAGGCAGGCAGGCATCCGGATCACGGGCGTCGAAAAGAGCGGTGATGGCCCTGGTGCTGACGGCGCTTAAAGGCGTCCCTCTCATCCGTCAGGGCGATGACCTCGCTCAGATCATCCTCTCTGCGCTCCGGCCCAGCGGACTGTCGCTCCAGGACAATGACATTCTCGTCCTAGGGCAGAAGATCGTGAGCAAAGCCGAAGGACGATTGGTCAACCTGGCAACCGTTTCCCCGGGCGACCGGGCCCGCGATCTTGCCGCGATGACCGGCAAGGACGCGCGCCTCGTTGAATTGGTGCTCGGGGAGAGCCGCACGATTCTGCGGGCGCGCGCGGGGACAATTATCACGCAGCACAAGCTCGGCTTCGTCTGCGCCAACGCCGGGATCGATCATTCGAACGTCGCCGGCACGGGCAATCGGCTAGAAGAGTATGTGCTGCTGCTGCCTGCCGATCCAGATGCGTCCGCAAAGCAGATCCGTGAGCGGCTGGAAAGCCCCAGCGGCAGACGCCTGGGCGTCATGATCATCGACTCGCACGGCCGCCCCTGGAGGTTGGGTACGGTCGGCGCGTGTATCGGTCTGAGCGGACTGCCAGCACTCGTGGACGAGCGCGGTTGGCAGGACCTTTTCGGCTACACGCTGCGTGCGACCCTTGTGGGGGTGGCTGATGAATTGGCAGCCGCAGCCTCGCTACTAATGGGACAGGCCGCCGAGCGGACTCCCATCATCCACGTCCGGGGTTTTCCGTATCCGCTCCAGGACGGCTCCATGCAGGAAATCATCCGTCCCGAAGAGCAGGACCTTTTCAGGTAATTGGACCTGCAACTACCTGCCTGAGGAATCCAAAGAATCTGATGAATGCCATTCCTGAATCACACCGCGATTTGCTCCAAGATGAAACCGGGGCCTTCGCCTACCTAGCTACACTGATGTCCAATGGCTCCCCGCAGCTGACGCCACTCCGGTTCAACACCGAGGGCGAGTTTGTCTTCGTCAACTCCGCCCTCGGACATATCAAAGACCGCAACATGCGGGCTCGCCCCCGCGTGGCGATTCTGATCGTGGATCCCAAGAACCCCTGCTATTGGTACCTGCAAGTGCGCGGCCAAGTGGTGGAGGTTACCGAGAACGGCGGTCTTGACCACAGCAATACGCTCTCACTAAAATACGAGGGAAAACCATGGACTCCGGTCCAGGGTCAGACAGGGGTGATCTACAGAATACAGCCCCAAAGGGCCTTCGCCGACGGCTAGCATGATGGGCGATCTGCACGGCTTCCTGCGCTCGCGTCGCTCGGTTCGACAGTTAAAGACCGAGCCTGTGCCGGTCGCCTCGCTCGAACGCATCTTGACCAGTGCGACTTTCGCGCCCTCGGCACACAACCGCCAACCATGGCGCTTTGTCGTCGTGAAGGATACGTCCGCCAAGTCACGTCTCGCCAATGCCATGGCCGCCGATTTCCGGCGCGATCTTGAACGCGACGGTCTCTCTGAGGCCGAGGTCCGGAACCGGGTCGAGATTTCGCGCTCTCGGGTCAGGTCAGTCCCGCTTCTCATCGTTCTGTGCATGGACACCTCGGAAATGGATGCGTATGCCGACTTGCGGCGGGCCGATGCGGAGCGAGTCATGGCAATTCAATCGACCGCTAACGCGGGACTGGCGCTGCTGCTCGCAGCGCATGCAGAGGGTCTCGCGGGAGTCTGGAACTGCGCCCCACTGTTCGCCCCACTTGTCGTGAAAGCGAACTTGGATCTGCCTGAAACATGGGAACCGCAGGCCATGTTCCTCTTGGGATACCCGGCTCACATACCCAAGCCGCCAGCGAGAAAGCCAGTTCACGAGATATCGATCTTCGCATGAAAGTTGTCGCACTGGCAGGCGGAGTCGGCGGCGCGAAGCTGGCGCACGGATTGGCGCAGATTCTGCCGCCGCCTGATCTGACAATAATTGTCAATACCGCGGACGATTTCGAGCATCTGGGCTTGCACATCTCTCCCGATCTCGATACTGTCTGCTACTCCTTGGCTGGGATTGCCCACCCTCGGACTGGCTGGGGTCGGTCTCGGGAGACCTGGCACGCCCTCGCATCTCTGGAGGAGCTGGGAGGGCCAGGCTGGTTTCGAATCGGCGATCGAGACCTGGGCACCCACCTAGAGCGCACGCGACGCCTGGATGCAGGCGAGCCCCTGAGTCGGGTCGCGAGTGCGTTCTGCAAAGCGTGGGGCGTCGGGCAGCGCGTGCTCCCAATGACGGATGATGCCGTGCGGACAATCGTCCGCACGAATCAAGGCGATCTTGCATTCCAGGAGTATTTTGTGCGCCGGCACACCGTGCCGCGCGTTGAGGGCTTCAGGTTCACGGGCACCGAAGCTGCGAGCCCGGCTCCGGGCGTGCTCGAGTCAATCGCAGACGCGGCCGCGGTGATCATCTGCCCTTCAAATCCATGGGTCAGTATCGCACCGATACTCGAGATTCCCGGAATCCGGCCGGCTCTCGAGCACAAACGCGTTGCCGCTGTCTCTCCGCTCATTGGCGGAAAAGCCGTCAAGGGTCCCGCTGCCAAGATGTATAGTGAACTGGGAATCGAGCCGTCGGCGCTCGCGGTCGCCAGACATTACGGCGGCCTGATCAGTGGTTTTGTGCTGGACCGCGTCGATGCCAAACTCCAGCCCCAAGTGAGTTCCCTCGGCATGCAGGTACTCGTTACTCAGACCCTTATGAAATCGGCCTCCGGTCGCCGCCGTCTCGCCCTGCATGTTCTGGACTTCCTTGGGAGTCTTCAACCATGACGCTTTGGGCAATTGTTCCTGTCAAACCTCTGCGCCGCGGCAAATCCCGACTCGCGGGAGCTCTCACTGAAGCAGAGCGTGCGGATCTCAACCGCGTGCTGTTGCAACGCACGCTCAAAACCCTGATCGATCTCAAGGAAGTCGCTGAGGTGCTTGTCGTGAGTCGGGACTCGTCAGCCCTGGCTCTGGCGCGCGCAGCAGGAGCCCGGACTGTGCAGGAGGACGGTGCCCCATCGCTCAACACCGCACTTAAGCGAGCCACGGTCGTTGCCCAAGTGTATGCTTCGCGTGGGGTCTTGGTGATCCCTGCGGATCTCCCGTTGCTCACGCGCGATGACGTTCTAGCACTTCTTCAGCGGGCAACTGATCCGCCTGTGGTTGTCATTGCGCCTGACCGTCACGGCAAGGGCACAAACGCGCTCCTCGTCGCGCCAGCCAGTCTGATTGAGTACGACTTTGGTGGCGACAGTTTCAAGCGGCACTGCGAGCGGGCACGGAAGGTAGGCGCCCGGCTTGAGATCGTGAATATTCCGTCGCTTGGGCTCGACCTCGACCTGCCTGAGGACTTGGAACTGGTTCGCAAGTTGCAGGGTTCAGATTCCGTGACTTGACAGAGTCTTCCGTGTGCACCCGATTTTCAGCGTTGCATCATGCAGATCTCAAATGATGGAGCGCTGGTCCAACCTCCTCATTAGCGCCCGTGGGCCATTTTGATTTCCGCCGGTCCTCCAAATCGCGGCCTTAATGTGACATATCACCCGTTCGAAACGGAGTTTATTCACTCGGGGTAGGGCATGCCGATGCTATAATGATTTTGTGCGTTTGACCACAAAATCCGTCGCGAATTGTCCTCCAAACCGAGGTGCTGCATGACAACAGACGCTAAGCTGGCTTCCCCGTTCATGTCCCGCCACCGCCTTCAGGCGGAGCTCCTGCGGTGCGAGTATTGCGAAGAGAAGCCCTGTAAGACTGCCTGCCCTGCCGATTGTTCGCCGTTCGACTTCATCATGGCAGCCCGCGGGGGCAATCCTTCCGACTTCCGTCGTTCGGCTGGGGAGATCATGCGCAAGAATCCTCTCGGCGGGGTATGCGGACTTGTGTGCCCGGATCGTTTCTGCATGGCGGCGTGCTCCCGTAAGAGCTTTGACGGTTCCATTAATATCCCTCAGGTTCAGGCGACCATAATCCAAGTGGCCAGAGAGATGGGCGCTATGCCCAAGTTCTCGGTGCCGCTGCCCGGCGCCAAGAAACTGGCGGTCATCGGCGGCGGCCCGGCGGGCCTAGGCGCCGCGGCGGCTCTGGCACAAATGGGGTATCGCGTCGACGTCTTTGAAGCTCGTGATCAACTCGGCGGGATGCTGAGGTTAATCCCTGCTCGCCGCATCGATCAGACCGTTGTCGATGCCGATATTGACTTTGTGCGGTCGCTGGGCGCGGTCAGTGTGCATACGGGCACGGCGGTCCAGGATGTTGGTCATCTGCTTAACCAAGGCTACGATGCCGTGTGCGTCACGGTGGGTCTCTGGGAACCGATTCAGCTTGGGATCGAGAACGAGGGCCTTGCCCTTAAGATGATTCACATTTTGGCGCATCCCGAGTCCCTGACGCTGAGCGGCCGCGTGGCCATCGTGGGCGGGGGCGCTACGGCGGTCGACTGCGCGATTGTCGCACGTGAACGCGGCGCTAGTCACGTCGAGCTATTCATGCTTGAGAAACTCAGCGAGATGCCGCTCACCGCCCTGGAGCGCCAGGAGCTCGTGGATCACGACATCGAGATCAATGGCCGGATCCGGGTCACGGGGATTCTCAAGCGTGGGTCAAACATCGCCGGGATTACGACCAGGAAGGTTTTGCTCCCGGACGGCCAACCCTTCAAGCCCGCCAATGTCCGCGACCTCGAAGCGACGGACGGCATCCGGAATGATGTCCAGGCGGTCATCATTGCCATTGGAATGCGTTCCACGCTTCCTGCGTTGCAGCGCACTGGCATCTTCTATGCCGGCGACGTCACCAATGGACCCACAACGGTCGTGGAGGCAGTCGCGTCCGGCAAGAATGTCGCACTCCAGATGGACGCGTATCTCAGACAGGCGCCCGCACCCTCAATTGAGACAGCAAAAAAATCACATCATATCCTGTCCGGCTTTCGAGCGATCCCGGTTCCGCTGGATGCCGAATTCTTCGGGCGTGCAATCCATTCGCCATATCTTCTGTCGGCCTCACCGCTCACTGACGGCCTGGAGCAAGTGACGATGGCCTATGAAAACGGTTGGGCCGGGGCAATCATGAAGACTGCCTTCGACAACCTACCCATCCATATACCGTCTGAGTATATGTTTACGTTCGGACCTTACACATACGGAAATGCAGACAACGTGTCCGGGCATACGTTGGATCGCGTTTGCGGCGAGCTGGTGCGGTTGATCAGGCGCTGGCCTGACCGACTCACCATGGCATCCACCGGCGGGCCGGTCACCGGGAACGACGAACGGGATCGGGCTGGCTGGCAATCGAACACTGCCAAGCTTGAGGCCGCTGGTGCAATGGGTGTCGAATATTCACTGTCCTGTCCTCAAGGCGGCGACGGCACAGAAGGGGATATCGTGTCACAGAATGCAGCGCTGACGGCCAAGATCGTTGATTGGGTCATGCAGGTCAGCTCTCCAGAGATTCCCAAGCTGTTCAAACTGACCGCAGCCGTGACCTCCGTCGCCCCAATTCTGCGGGCGATCCGCAGGGTTCTGGAGAAGTATCCGGGGAAGAAGGCAGGCGTAACTCTTGCCAACTCCTTTCCTACTCTGGCCTTCCGGCCACGCGTTGGCAATCATTGGGAGGAGGGAGTAGTTGTCGGCATGAGCGGTGAGGGCGTCACCCCCATCTCCAATTTGACGCTGGCGCAAGCAGTTCCCGAGGGCATCGAGATTTCGGGCAACGCCGGGCCCATGACGTACAAAGCCGCCATGGACTTCCTTGCTCTGGGTGTCAAGACCGTACAGTTCTGCACGATTGCTACCAAACACGGCTACGGAATCATCCACGAGCTCGAATCAGGGACCTCGTTCCTCTTGCAAGAACGGGGTATTCATTCCATCCAAGAACTGGTCGGCATCGCGCAGCCTCATCCGATTACTGACTTCATGGCGCTCTCGCCGGTGAAGAAAGTATCCGATTTCAACTGGGATTTGTGTGTCGGCTGCGGCAACTGCGCGCGCTGCCCGTATTTGGCGATCGAATTGGACGATTCGCGCCGGCCCTCCTCGGATCCGGTAAGATGCATTGGCTGCTCGATCTGCGCCCAGAAATGCTTTGTGGGCGCGATCACGATGCGCCAGCGCAGCCCTCAAGAACTGACCGCGCTCATTGAGAATTGAGCAGAAGTGCTGCGGGATGACCATGCAGACTAGATTCGAGAACGGAATCGTTGTTACCCTTGGCGCCAAAAACCAGGTCATTTGGAATGGCGCGGTCGTGGTCGATGGTCAGATAATTGCAGGGGTCGGACGCGCTTCAGACATGCAGCAGCGCTTCCCCCGGGCCGAGGTGATCGACTGCAGCGGCAAGGTTGTGCTGCCGGGCTTCATCTGTACTCACCACCACTTCTATTCCACGATGGCCCGCGGTATGTCCATTCCCGGAGAACCGGCCTCGAACTTTGTGCAGATCCTCGAGCGGCTTTGGTGGAAGCTCGATCGCGCCCTCTCAGATGAAGACATCACGCTATCGGCGCAGGTGCCGCTCATCGAGTGCATCCGCAACGGTACTACGACGGTGATCGATCATCATGCCTCCCCGAGCATGCGCGAGGGCTCACTCGACCTAATCGAAAACGCCGTCCGCGCTGCCGGGATCCGGGCCTCGCTGTGCTATGAGGTCTCTGATCGCAACGTGCCGGGCGGGGGAATTGAAGAAAACCGCCGGTTCATCACGAAGATCGGCAAAGGCGATGGCCAGATCGCGGCGATGATGGGGTTGCACGCCTCGTTTACGCTTTCTGATCAAACGCTGGAACGCTGCGTGGGGATCGCCAGGGACGCAGGCGTGGGGTGTCACATCCACGTTGCAGAAGACGATGCCGATCGGGAAGATTCCCTGCGCAGGTATGGCGTTCCAACGGCGATCCGACTCCACAGAATGGGAGTGTCCGGGGAGAAGTCACTGTTCATCCACTGCGTGAACATTGACGATAGTGAGATGGATGTCATCGCCGGCACGCGGACTGCCGTGGTGCATAATCCAGAATCGAATATGAACAATGCCGTGGGCGTCACCCGGCTCCTGGACCTCATGAAAAAAGGCATCCTGGTCGGCCTTGGCACAGATGGGATGTCTTCCGACATGCTCGCCCAGATGCGCTGCGCCTACCTGCTGCACCGGCTTGCCAACCACGACCCACGCGTGGCGTTTCTGGAGGCACCGCAGCTGCTGCTCCAAAACAATGCCGAGATCTGCCATCGGCAGTTCGGGCTGAGCCTAGGCGAGCTGGCGGAAGGTTACCCCGCCGATATGGCCATCCTGGATTACCTACCGCCGACGCCGCTCACGGAAGGCAACTTCCTTGGTCACCTGATATTCGGCATTGTCGATGCGGTCGTGGATACCACTGTCTGCAAGGGCAAGATGCTTATGCACGGTAAGAAGATACTAGCCCTCGACGAGCAAAGGATCACGGCCCGCTCCCGTGAGCTTGCACCGAAGATGTGGCAGCGTCTCTAGCAGAAGCTCATTGGCAAGCACACTGAATGAATGATAGAAGCCGGCCCGATGTCGTGGAGCCGGCTTCTGTACATCCATCGTGCTGTCTTGCTGTGTTGGTAATCTCGTTTGGGATTTGCGGATCAGCTACTCAGGTGAAGGCGCCGCGACAGGCGGCCTGCTCTGCTGCATGATCTCTCTCAGCCGCGGGTGTTGGCACAGGAAGGCATATCCGAACGGGATTGAATGTGGACATTCGTTTGGACCTGAGCGTAGGCACTCTCCATACATGCCAAGACCAAGATCGAGTGCCCGGCAATTCTTAATCTCGATGGCAACTGCCGTTTCGTTGCGTGCGCCTATCATGGTCATGCTCGATTCTGTGCTAGGTTCCGGGACGCCGCATAGAGATGGGCGACTCGCCCCTGCGCATACTTCAATACCAGTATAGGGTGAACAAAGGCTAAACTCAAAGTGATACTGCTCACAAACAGACCCGACGATATTCCTGATGCCGGGTGCAATCCGGGACGAACTGAGCCGCTCGCCAATTCACTCCAGCCATCCCTTTCAGGTATAATCCGCATTAATACAAATATTACTAAGTATCTCGCAATTATAGGTCGCGTCAGTGCGCTTTGGTGATATGGCATATTGAGAGCGCAGCACTCTGGTCCTATCTTCATTGACAGGAATTGATTCGGTGCAAAGGATAGCGCTCTACCTGCAGGACTCTCACGACCTCCGGGACGGCCTTGAGTATGTCCGTTATGCGGAAGAGAAGGGATTCGAATCCGTGTGGCAGGCGGAATCCAGGCTTGTCCGCGACGCCATCGTGCCGATGGCCGCCTATGCCGCCGTGACCAGCAAGATAAAAGTCGGCTCGGGCGTAATCAACAACTGGACGCGAAATATCGGATTGCTGGCGGCCACATTCCTGACCCTCGATGACCTGGCGCCGAACCGCATCATTTGCGGAATTGGGGCCTGGTGGGATCCGCTGGCTAGCAATGTCGGAATCCAGCGCCGTAAGCCCTCGACCGCAATGCGCGAAACGGTGGAGGTCATGCGACGCTTGCTCAACATGGAGCGTGTCACGTTCCACGGGGAATTCCACAACGTAGAGGGCATTGAGCTCGATGTGGTCCATGGTCGCCGGGAACCTCGCCACATCCCCATCATGATTGGCGCCACTGGTGATCAGATGCTTGAACTCTCTGGCGAGATCGCCGACGGAGTAGTCCTGAACTACTGCGTCCCGCCTGAGTACAACGACCGGGCCCTGGATCAGTTGGACCGGGGTCTCAGGAAGTCAGGTCGCAAGCTGGAGGACTTTGACCGTCCGCAACTTGTCGTGTGCTCGGTTGATCCGGACCACGACAAGGCCATCGATTCATCCAAGATGCTGTTGTGCCAGTACCTGGCTCAGCAGCCGCATATCGCCAAGGCTTCCGGTGTCCGGCCGGAGGTCATCAATCAGATCCAGTCGATCCTGCGTTGGCCGGCCACGAGGGAGCAAATCAACCAGGCAAAGCATTTCGTCACTGATGAATTGGTGGAAAGGATTACGGCTTCTGGCACACCAGATGAGGCACGGCGGAAGGTTGACGAGTATCGAAAGCGGGGCGCGACTTGCCCGGTTCTCTACCCCGCCGGTGGAGACTTCAAAGTGCTGATTAACGCCTTCGCCCAAGTCTGAATCACGTTCCGCGATTACGCTCCCAGTACTCCGGCAACTCCTCCCCGGGGGCGCGGACGCTGCTCGTCCCCCGGGGCCATCATCCTTATTGCAGACCCGCGGCCTATGTGTAGACTTGGGGGTTGACACAGTGCGGCAATCGCTCTCCCCTCAAGCCCGCGATCAGATTCTGAGCCGATAGCATCGCCATTTGGTCGCGCGTCCGCCGGCTGGCACTACCCAGGTGCGGCAAAATCACGCAATTGTCCAGGCCCAATAAAGGATTGTCGGCGTTGATGGGTTCTGGTTCCGTCACGTCCAGACCAGCCGCGGCGATCCGTCGTGTTTGCAGCGCCTCATATAG
>JBGPAT010000023.1:0-16505 GCA_041480885.1 Anaerolineae bacterium | reverse complement strand
GGAAAAGTACTCAATGAAAAGAAGATGCACCGCCTCGAACAGGACTGCCAAGACTGTGAGCAGCAGATAAGTGGTCGGATGTCGAATCGCTCGCAACATCAGATAGAGTGAAAGCATAAAAACGAGATACATCATCCAGTGCAGAGTGTAGGCCACTGAGAGAGGCTGCAGCGTGAATATGGGATAAACGACAAAGAGGAGCGCTAGCCATGCCGTGAGGCCTCTTCGCTCCGGCCAGATCTGGCGGACAGAAAGCCAGAACATGAGCGCCGTCATGAAACGGATGAGCATCAAAGACCAGTGCCAAGCTGCGGGCGCGTAGCCGAGAACCCCGAAGAAGAATGCATAGATCAGCCACGCAAAGGGGCCCCGATCGGCAAGTAAAAAACGCTGGAGCCCCGGCGCTCCTTGCCAATACGCATAGAAAACGTGATGCCAGTCATCCTGGAAGAAGCCGAGCCGCGATAAGAGCACCCCAAAGGAAAAAGAACAGACGGCAAAAATGACAACGGGAACGGTCCACTCCGGGAACGCAATATTCCTGAGGCTCGCCGCAGCAGCGCTGAGTTTGCCCATATGAATTGGATTATACCGAATCGGGCAGGCGGCGAACGCCGCGGCCCGCGGCGCGCATTCCCGCGTGTTCAACGATCGCCCGAATCAGGAAAATCGATGTATAGTTATCGCCGTTCCCAATGGAGGCGCGGATGACAGAAAAACACACGCGGGGCGAAACCCACGGTTGCATCATATGCGGAAAACTCTATGAGGTTTATGTCGTATATGGCAGCGATGGAAGATTCGTTGACTGCAAAGTGATGAGCGCGGGCGGCAGGTGTGTGTCCAACGCCGAACGTCCCCTCGTTGCTTGTGACTCACACGCGGACTCAGAAGTCGAGGCGGCGGTCAAAAGGGTCTACGGCGGGCATCTAGAAGCCGACGACTAGTCAATCGGCCCGGCCACCCGACGGCAATGAGCGTCAGCCGGGCATTTCCCGGAGCCTGCGCGACAGGCTGCGCATCACAGCGAGCGAGACTTCAGGCCTTTCACGCAGGATCCCCTTGAATGTCTCGCCGTCAATTGCCAGCACACGTACATCCCCCTGGGTCAGAAGAGTGGCGGATCGAGGTGCGGCTTCAATGATGGCCATCTCGCCGACAAAGTCCCCTCGTCCCCGTTCCGCCAGAAGTTGGTCGGTACCGCTGGCGGATCGTCCGACACGCACCGAGCCATCCACGATGATGTACATCATGTTCCCCTCTTCACCCTCGTGACAGATCTCTGCCCCGCCGGGAAACCACTGCTCATCGGCGATCTCGGCCACCTGCTCCAAATCCTCGGGAGCAAGATCGGAGAAAATCGGCACTTCGCGCAAGAGAAGGACACGATCCAGGGTGGAAACAGTCTGCAGGGTATTCATGGGTTTCACCTCGCCAAATCTGACCAGCGCCTGGATGGCGGCTTCGCGGACCAGCTCCTGGGGGTCGGATCGAAGTCCAATCAGGCTGGGAAGCAACTCTTTCAAGCCCAGCTCCTGGACCGTTCGGACGGCCAGGGTGCGGCTCCAACGGGATCCCGCTTCCAAAATGTCGGCCAGGACAGGGATGGGTGCGGAACTCTCCGGCTCTCTTTCCAGGAGAGCCACGACACCGCGCGCCAAGGTCTTGTCGCCTAAAGTCTCGAGGGCCTCCAAAGCCGCGGCGCGCGCTTGCGGATCCGTGCTCTGTATGGCCTTGCGGACGTCTTCCATGGCACGTGGATTTCCGATTAAGCCGAGTATCTTGAGTAGGCGCTCCTCACCACGCCTGAGTTGATGACGCAGCTCTTCACTCAATAGCGCGACGGCGCCTGCACCGGAGGGCAAGGAGGCGACCTGTCCTCGCAATGTGCCCATTCGGATTATCTCCGTGCGGGCAAGCGACCTGAGCTGCTTCGCAATCCGTTCGTCGCCCGGCAGAAGGGCATCCAAGGCGGCATCTGAGGCACTCGCATCATCGGAATGAAGTACGTTCAAGATGGGGTCCTGGGCCTCCAGACCGCGCCCTCGCAGTGATTCCGCAGCGGCTTTGCGGACGGCAGGCTGCGAATCATGCAGACTGTCTGCCAGTGCATGTGCCGATGACTGATCCTTGACACTCGCCAACGCAACGCACGCGGCCACGCGGATCGCCGGCAGAGGATTGCGAAGCGCTTGGAGGACCAGAGAGGAATCGAACGAATCCCCAAGATAGGCGGTCACGCTACCAACCGCCTGAAGGGCAGCAATCCGAGATGCGGGATTACTTGCTCCCATCCACTTCATCAAATGGGGCAGGACGGTGGTGGCCTGCCCCAGCCTGGCGAGAATAATCACGGCTTGCACTCTGACGCTGTCACGATCATCGTTTAGCAGTTGCTTGACCTTTTCCAGTTGCTCAGGAGAGGGATCCACGCCCAATCCGGCGAGCGCAACGAGTGCCTGCAGCCGCACCTCGGAGTCAACGTCATCCAGTCCAACCACTATGGCATTGACGGCTGAGGCGGCGCCGAGCTCTCCCAGGGCATGCACAGCGGCGGCACGCACGCTCGCCTGTGGATCGGTGGTATGAGCGGCGAGGGCTGCGATGGCCGACGCGTTGCGCATCCGCCCGAGAATCTCGGCCGCAAGTCGGCGCGTCGCCGGCTTTACATCCTGCAGCGCTCCGATCAGCACATCCATGGCAGCGGCATCCGTCTTCAGACGGGTGAAGCCAGCCTCTTCCGAATGAAAGACTTCCAGGCGGCCCGCCCGCAAAGCTGCAATCAGGGCTTCGCCGTACGCCCCGCGCATGCGCCAGACAAGAAGGCCGCACACGACAGTAAAAAGCATTCCCATCAACAGAATCTGACTGGTAGTGAGCACGCGTTGTCCGAGAATGAGCAAGACGCCCGACAGTGCCACGCCTATCTGCGACGGAACGCCGTTCTCGAAGGCCAGGACTTGTCCGCGCTTTTGCGAGGGCACCACATTGAACAGCGCATTCCAAGCCGTGCCTGCGACGCCCGAGAGAATGACAAGCTGCGAAAAGCGGGCGATGACCCCGCCCGCTAGAGAATATTGAGTCGAGAACACAAGAAAGCCGAATACGTAGGTCAGGGGCATTAATAGGATGCTATTTACGATCCCCAGGCGGGCATATATCCGGTTGGCGACGAACAGGGATACGAGGAATGTGACTGCGGTTGTAATGCCGCTGAACAGACCCAGGAAGCCAGCGACGCTGGCCTCATCCGGAAAAGAAGACGTGATGACTTTATTGAATGGAAATGCGACCGCAAAAAACAAGATCGAGAACAACACAGAAGCTAAGGCGACCAGCATCATCAGAGGGGAACTGCGCACGAAATCATAGCCGGAGCGCAGATCAGCAATCAGACTCTCCGCCTTTCGATCGGATTTGGCCGGCCGCAGGTACTTGCGTGTTATGACCCGAGTCAGGAAATAGCCGGCGCCCAACAAGCCTGCCGAGAAGATTAGCAGATTATCAGTGCCAAGGTGCTTGGCGATGAGACCGGTCACGAAGTTCCCCAGCACGCTTCCCAGGATGCCTGAGCTGGCAAACAAGGGAAATAAACGCTTGGCCTGGCGCGTATCGCTGACCTCGCCGGCCAGGTTCCACGTAAACGTGCCCAGGATCATGCCCATGCCACTGACCGTCAACCACAAGATGGGATACAAGATGTGAAAAGGACGGATCAGAGCCAGTCGTTCCATGACCAGCAAGACGATCAACGTGAGGATCAGTGCCTGGAAGAACCGCCGGCGCTCGAAGCGCCCCAAGCCAGCAGAATAGGCCAGAGTGAGCACAAACGTCGAGCCGCCGAGCAGCAAATACATGAAGGGCAGGAAGTCCACGCCGAAGCGCAGGAAGAACAGGGCTGAGACAGCGTTGTCCCCCATGCCTTGCCCGGCCTGCAGGCAAAGGAACAGCATCCCTACCCACAGCACCAGACCTCCTTCATCCAGGCGGATCTTCAGGAGAGAAGTCAGCCGCTGCATTCTCGGCCCGATGAGGCGCGGACGAGGCGCGTTGGTGCTTGAGGGAGAGAAGCCAGATGCCACACAATGTGAGTCGGGCGCATGAGCGGAATCCGCTGCGTGTATTCTGAGCAGTTGCGATCTGGAGCGCTATGCCACTGGTTCGAGCGGCGTGATCCGGGGTTCGCCCGGGAGCCTATCACGGAGGCCGGTGCGCGGAGCATTCGCGATTTGGTTGAGGAGCCCGGCCATGCTGGCGCATTTCCCACGCCGCACCAAGCATCCCGAAATTCATGCACAAAATCGCGCCCCGGGATTGAATTGACAGTACTTGGGGCACGTCATTAATCAATCAACCCGTAACACGCCCGGCCAACATGCCGACAAACGGGTGCGCCGGATTCTAGCACAGTCCGCAAGACGGCCGTGATGTTAAAGAGCGCGCAAGCCAGCCTGCAGCGCCATAGGCGAGAGCGGCGGGCTGACGGCGCCTCTGGCGAATCAAATAGAGAGTAAAATGGCTTTCCTCAAGGTATGGGCCGATTGGCGAAAGATATGGACCTGCGAATACTACCCTTCACGATATTTGGGATTCTGACGATCCTGGGGGCTAGCGCGTGCACGCCCAAAGCGACTCCGGCGATCGATGCGGTGGGAACGGCGGTGGCCCAGGCTGCCTCTGACCTGCTGACCGAGACTGCGGCGGCCTCTTCCCCCACGCCGCCGCCGCCCACCATCACGCTCACGCCGGTTTCCTCGGAGACTGCAACGCGCGAGCCAGGCAGCAGCGGCCCCGTCCAACGACCCCAGACCGTGAACTTCACTGGGTGTTGGCGCGGGCCGGGCCCCACGTACGTCTTGATTAGCAATATCAGCAAAGGAAAGGCCGTTGAGCTGCTCGGCATTGGGAGCGTACCTGGCTGGTATGTCATCCGGAATCCGTACTTCCACAATCCTTGCTGGGTGCAGGCTGCCGACTTGAAGATTTTTCATGGCACAGGCCTGTCGACGTATCCGGTGATGACTCCTGGGCCCTGAGCGCGCCCCAGCAAAGAGCGCGGAGCCGGGGCGTTGACACCAGAGGAGAGGCCGACGAACTAGGCAGCCTGTCGCTTACAATTGTGGTCGAGAGGCAAGCTACGCTTGGCCTGAAGGCGGACCATTTGTCGAGAAAACTGCATCGTGTTCTACTGGGATTGTGTTTTATCAGCCTGCTCGGGTGCCAGGCGGGGCTGGGTCTGAACGCGACGCCGTCACTAGGCGCCTCCACGACTGTCACCCCGGAACTGGCAGCCGCGCGCCAGCGTATCAAACATGTCATCATCATCATGCAGGAAAACCGTTCTTTTGATCACTACTTCGGCACATTCCCGGGGGCCGACGGTATCCCGATGCAGAACGGCGTGCCGACCGTATGCAACAGGGATCCGCTATCAGGCGAATGTGCCAAGCCCTACCACGATCCGAATGACATGAACTTCGGTGCCGGGCACGATGCCAGATCCGCTAGGATCGCGATTAACGGCGGCAAGATGGACGGTTTCATCAAGGTTCTAAAACAGAGCCGAACGGGGTGCTCTGATCCACAAGATCCCGGCTGTGTCGGAGGAGTCAACAGCCGCCCGGATGTCATGGGCTGGCACGACGCCCGCGAAATTCCCAACTACTGGTCCTATGCACAGACTTTCGTGCTGCAGGATCATATGTTCCAACCAAATGCTTCCTGGAGCTTGCCGCAGCACCTCTACATGGTGTCGGGCTGGTCGGCCAGGTGTCAGAACGCACAGGACCCAATGAGCTGCGTAACTGATAACGTCGGTCCCCTGCAGGGATTCGAGTTCGCCGAGGCACAGGAGATTTACGCCTGGACAAGCATCACGTATCTCCTTTACAAGAAGAATATCAGCTGGGCATACTATCTCTCGCAGGGATTCGAACCGGATTGTGAACACGGAGAAATGACCTGCGTACAGGTGCCGCAGAATTCGCACGTGCCAGGCATCTGGAATCCGTTGCCGAATTTCACGGATGTGCACCAGGATGGTCAATTGGATCACATCCAAGACACGGCCGAATTCTACAAGGCGGCGAAGAACGGGACGCTGCCTGCCGTTGCCTGGATCATCCCGTCCGGAAAGCTCAGCGAGCATCCGAGCGCTTCGATCCACACTGGGCAAGCGTACGTGACGAGCCTGATCAACGCCATCATGCAGAGTCCGGATTGGAATAGCACGGCCATCTTCCTTTCGTGGGACGACTGGGGCGGTTTCTATGATCACGTCGCGCCTCCGACGGTCGACGAGAACGGCTACGGTCTGCGAGTGCCCGGCATCGTCATTAGTCCCTCTGCCCGCAAAGCTTTCATCGATCACCAGGTACTGAGTCATGATGCCTATCTGAAATTCATCGAGGACATTTTCCTTGGCGGTTCGCGCCTAGACCCGAAGACCGATGCGCGGCCAGATTCACGCCCAAACGTGCGGGAGAATATGCCCCAGTTGGGCGATCTGCTCAACGACTTCGATTTTTCTCAGCCCCCTCTGCCTCCGCTCATTCTGTCCGAAAACCCGCCGCCGGGACCAGCATCGATCCCCGGGTCATGATTGAACATCGCTCAGCATAATCCTGAAAATCTACCCGGAATCACCCGGGACGTAATTCTCGATCCCATTTGGTCGTTCCTCTTCAGAACCTCATAACACTTCCGCAAGATGGAAGAGCGCGCTGCGATGTGCAGCGCGCTCTTCCATCTTGCGGAAGTGTCTCAAGAACAACGCGTGTGCGAGCCTGGCCCTTCGATCAGCAAGCATCATGGCCCAGCTTTGCTCTTATAATTGCCACAATGAAATCAGTGGGATTCGGCGCGAAGACCATTCCAATCGCGTTTGCTGTCGCTACATGCCTCGCGTATGGTCTGCTGCTACCGCTCACGGGCTTCTACTGGGACGATTGGCCCTTCGCATGGATCGCTCGATTCCGGGGGCCCGCAGATTTCATTCCGGCTTTCCTTGGTTTCCGTCCCTTTCTCGGCCCGATTTTCTTTCTGACCACGAGCCTGATCCCCACGAATCCCATGCTTTGGCAGGTCTTTGCGTTGGTGATTCACCTGGTCACCGCGCTTGCAGCCTGGTTCGCTTTGGATTCGATCTGGCCCGACTCGAGGCGGCTTATGCTCATCGCATCCCTGCTGTTCCTCGTCTTCCCGGGGTACAGCCAGCACTGGGTGGCTCTGACACACATCAACCAGGAATGGATTTCCCTGATCTTTTATTTATTGTCTTTTGGCTTTAGCGCTCGCGCACTGCGCAACCCGCAGCATTCTCACCTCCACACGATTTGGGCCACGCTGTTCATGGTCGTGGGCATCCTCCCGACTGAATACTTCATCGGTCTTGAGCCCATACGTCTCTTGTTCATCTGGGTGATCATTGCCGAGACAACCGACGGCTTGAGGCAACGGCTGATCAAGTCACTGAAGGCGTGCTGGCCATATCTGCTGATCTGGTTTGCGGATGTGCTCTGGCTGATCTACTACTATAGATCCGGGATCTATGTTTCATACGACCTTGCTAACGCCCAGGCTGCCCCGGCCCTCAACGAGTCCCTCCTTCTCTTCGGAGATGCAATCTGGAAGTCAGGCCTCTACGTCTGGATACAGGTACTAGTTCTTACAGCCAAGTCGCCCACGACTCCGAGCAGCCTGCTGACGTTGGTAATTGTTGCCGTTGCATTTCTTCTCGCTTATGTGTATCTCTCGCACTTTAGTCCATCCGCTTCGCCTCCTTACCGATCCACAAGTGGCGCCGCTGGGAGCCCGGATGAGGGCGCGGTCGCGGATGTCAGGCCGGGCGTTGCCCTCCACGCGGTGCTGATTGGTCTGGCAGGCGTGCTATTCGGACGCGTACCATCCTTTGCGGCGGGACTGCCTCTCACGCTCCAATCGAGCTACGACCGTTTCATGATATCGATGATGTTCGGGGCCAGCCTCCTGATTGCAGGCTTGGTAGAATTGCTGATCAAGAATCGACGAGTCCGGACGTGCATTTTTGCCGGTCTTCTTGCCCTCGCCGTCGGCCAACAGTTCTTCAATGCCAACATATTTCGCCGTGACTGGCAGCGACAGCAGCAAATCTACTGGCAGTTCGCTTGGCGAATACCGTCTCTCGAGCCGCAGACAGCAATCCTCACGCAGCAGATGCCGCTTGACTATGAAACGGATCTCTCGATGACCGCAGCCCTCAACTGGATCTACGCGCCGCAAGCCCATCCGAGCCAATTAGCATACGCGCTCGTCTATACGGAAAAGCGCCTGGGGGGCTCCGTGCTGCCGAATCTCGAAGGCGGCACTCCCATACAGATGCCTTTTCGCACCGTGGAGTTCCGCGGGAGCACATCGCAGGTGATTGTGATCTACGTGCCGCCGAACGGATGCTTGCGCGTACTCGATCCGGGCTTGGACGATGCGGAAACCTACGGGCGCTTCCCCGCATCGCTTACCGCGCCAATTGCGCTTTCAGACCCATCCCTCATCCACGTCGACGCCCCGTCGCCGTTGCTGCCCAATTCGCCCTTCGGCAGTGAGCCTACGTCAACTTGGTGCTACTACTACGAGAAGGCTGAACTGGCCCGGCAGAACCGCGACTGGCCGAGGATCGTGCAACTGGCTTCTGTTGCCGCACAACAAGGCCTCGGGCCGCAAGATGCATTTGAGTGGCTTCCGTTTATTGAAGCCTACGCACGCACCGGGGACCTCACCGCGGCGGAGCAGATCACGCGAGACGCATGGAATCGCGAGCCTAAGGTCCATCGCGGCTTATGCGTCCTCTGGAAACGGCTTCAAGCCGAGGGGCAGGCCGAGGCGCGAGGACCAGCAGCCAGAATCATTCACGAATTCGAGTGCGGCCAGTGATGACCAGTCGCGGCTTGACGCCTCAAAGCGTATATGCTACCATCCTTCATTAGCCACCCGAAGAGGAGACTGCATGAAGAAGAATCTTGGCGTGAAGTTGACCGGCGCCCTATTGCTTGGAATGGTGGTAGCCTCAGCCTGTACGCAAACTTACTCCCAGGCGCCGTTGGGAACGCCGACGCTGATTCCAACCGGTGTATTCGTGTCACCGTTCCCCTCTGGGCAGGATCCCCTTAGGATCGTGGCGGATTTGGGGACTCAAACGGCGATGGCCAAAACAGCCCAAGCCAGTGGGGGAACAAGTAACGCGACGTCCAACCCGCTGTCTTTAGCCACCGTTGGAACACCAGCGACTGGAGTTGCGACGACCGCTTCTCCCGCAACCGTTGTGCCGAACGCGACCATGGCGACGCCTCAATCCACGGCTGTAGTTCCGACGTCTTCAGGCAGCCGCCCGGGGACATATACTCTGCAGGAAGGCGAGTTCATCTACTGTGTCGCGCGGCGGTTCAACGTGAATCCCGACGACCCGCTGGCAATCAACAATTTGTCCAACGCCGACACGATCTATCCCGGCCGGACACTTACTATTCCGCAAACAGGATCGTTCCCGGGCGCCCGTTCCCTGCTTTCTCACCCCGACACTTATACGGTTGACGGCAGCGGCGACAGCACGATCTACGCGGTTGCCTGCAAATATGGCGATGTCTATCCTGAGGCCATCGCAAGCGCAAACAACCTAAGCCTTTCAACCACACTAGATATCGGCCAGAAACTCAACATTCCGTAGGTAATCCCGCATAGACCCAAAGCCCAGGCAATGTTTGCCTGGGCTTCTTTCTACCAGGAGGATGCAATGCGTTCCTTTGAACTGCTCGGATCTGAGCTTGTGCTCCAAGGCCGGAGCTTCAAGCTGCGCCGGGACCATTTGAAGACGCCGGACGGCCGCGAGACGAGCTACGAGATTGTGGAACATGGTGGCTCAGTCGTCCTACTGCCGATCGACTCGGATCGGAATATCCTGTTCGTGCGGCAATATCGGCACGCGGCCGGCCAAGAACTGATTGAGCTGCCCGCCGGCACGCGCAACGGCGACGAGAGCTACGAGGCCTGCGCTGCCCGCGAGATCCGCGAGGAGACAGGTATGGCTGCCGGCAACATGGATCGGATTGGCGACTTCTATCTGGCGCCGGGCTATTCCACCGAGTTTATGGCCGTCTTTCTGGCGACTGATTTGAGTTCTGCACCGCTCGAGGCTGATGAGGACGAATTCCTGCAGGTGGTGAAGTTTCCCGCACGGCAGGCGATCGAGATGGCAGAACGGGGGGAGGTTCCAGACGCGAAGTCCCTAGCGGCCTTGTTTCTGGCAAAGTCGGCCCTGCAGAAGTACATGTAATCATGGACATTGCCCAAAGGGCAGGTACTGCACGACTCGACTGTGGTTGCATAGCACTTCACGTAATTCCGCCCATTTTTATCCGATATATGACAACTCGCAGGGGGATTCAGGCCATTAATAACTAACGGGGCCCTACCACGGGGGATACACTTGGTTCTCGGCGAAATACTTGCGGGCATTGCCCGTTTCTCAAGGAGCCAACATAATGAAGCGACCGATCGTGACGATTGATGGCAATGAGGCCGCGGCCTCTGTTGCACATCGGATGAACGAGGTCATCGCCATATATCCGATCACACCTTCGTCGAACATGGGCGAGTTTGCGGATGAATGGTCCGCCAAGGGCCGGAAGAATCTGTGGGGCACTATTCCCACTGTGATTGAGATGCAGTCAGAAGGCGGGGCGGCCGGAGCCGTTCACGGTGCCCTGCAAACCGGAGCGCTTACCACGACATTCACGGCCTCGCAGGGGTTGCTCCTGATGATCCCCAACATGTACAAGATCGCTGGCGAGCTCACCAGCACCGTCTTCCACGTTGCGGCGCGATCCATTGCAGCCCAGGCGCTATCCATCTTCGGAGATCATCAGGATGTGATGGCGGTTCGGCAGACCGGCTTTGGCCTGCTGGGATCGGGCTCGGTGCAGGAAGCGCACGACTTGGCCGCCATTGCACAGGCAGCCACTTTGCGGGCTCGGGTACCCTTCGTCCACTTTTTTGACGGGTTTCGGACCTCGCATGAAGTCGCCAAGATCTTTCAGTTGACGGACGAGGAGCTGCTCGCTTTGGTGGATGCGGACTTGATCCGCGCGCACCGGTCACGGGCCCTCTCGCCGGAGCACCCGGTCTTGCGCGGCTCGGCGCAGAATCCTGACGTCTATTTCCAGGCACGCGAGACGGTTAATCCTTTCTATGCGGCTGCACCTGCCATCGTGCAAGACACAATGGATAAGTTCGCCAAGATCACCGACCGCCAATATCATCTCTTTGATTATGCGGGGCACCCGCAGGCCGAGCGCGTGGTCGTCATCATGGGCTCCGGCGGGGAGACCGCGGAAGCCACGGTCAGGCACCTGGCCGAACGGGGTGAGAAGGTTGGCGCGCTCCGCGTGAGGCTCTACCGCCCATTCTCGAACGAGCACTTCCTCAATGCGCTGCCTGGATCTGTGAAAAGCCTCGCGGTACTGGATCGCACTAAAGAGCCAGGCGCACCGGGCGAGCCACTGTATCTCGACATTGTCAATTCGCTGAATGAGGGCGGCCGCGCTGAAGTCAGAGTCATTGGCGGGCGCTATGGACTCTCGTCCAAGGAATTCACGCCAGCGATGGTGAAAGCGGTGTTGGATGAGCTGAAGGCATCTGCCCCCAAGAATCATTTCACGGTGGGGATCACGGACGATGTTTCTCACACCAGCCTGCAAGTGGATGCATCATTTTCAATCGAACCGCAGGAGACCGTCCGCTGCATGTTCTTCGGCCTGGGCGCGGACGGCACCGTGGGCGCCAACAAGAACTCGATCAAAATCATCGGTGAAGAAACCGATAACTTCGCGCAGGGTTACTTCGTCTATGATTCAAAGAAGTCGGGCACCGTCACGACATCGCACCTGCGCTTTGGTCCAAAGCCGATCCCGGCCCCGTATCTGATCGAAGAGAACCAGGCCAACTTCGTAGCTTGTCATCAGTTCAATTTCCTTGAGAAGTTCGACATGCTGAAGTATGCCCGGCCGGGAGGCGTCTTCCTGCTTAACAGTCTCTACGGTCCGGACAAGGTCTGGGACGAGATGCCGGTCGAAGTCCAGAAGCAGCTCATCGCGAAGAAGTTGAAGTTCTATGTGATCAACGGCTACGACGTTGCCGAGCAAACGGGCATGGGCGGGCGTATGAACACAATCATGCAGACCGCCTTCTTTGCCATCAGCGGGGTGCTGCCTCGTGACCAGGCCATTACCGAGATCAAACATGCCATCGAGAAAACGTATGGCAAACGCGGCGAGGCGGTGGTCCAGAAGAACTTCGCGGCCGTCGATGCCACCATTGCGAATCTCATTGAGGTGCAAGTTCCATCAACGACTTCTTCCAACCTGACGAGGCGGCCCGCCGTTCCAGCCCAAGCGCCCGAATTCGTGCGGAATGTCCTGGCGCCGATGCTCGTCTTCGAAGGCGACAGTATCCCGGTCAGCGCCCTTCCGGTGGATGGCACGTTTCCGACCGCCACCACGCAGTGGGAGAAGCGCAACATCGCCTTGGAGATTCCCGTCTGGGAATCGGACCTTTGTATCCAGTGCGGGAAGTGCATGATGGTATGTCCTCACGCCGTGATCCGGCAGAAGGTGTACGACCAGGAACTCCTGGCCGCCGCGCCGGCGAACTTCAAGCACATGCCATCAAAGTTCAAGGAGTTCTCGCAAGGCATGGCCTACAGCGTGCAAGTCGCCCCGGAGGACTGCACGGGATGCGCACTCTGCGTCGAGGTTTGTCCAGCCAAGGACAAGACCCAAGTTGGGCGCAAGGCGTTGAACATGGCTCCACAGCTGCCGCTGCGCGAGGGTGAAAGTAAGAACTGGGACTTCTTCATGAAGATACCAGATCTTGACCGCAAGTTGATCAATCCTTCGACCATCAAGAATTCGCAGTTGCTCCGGCCACTTTTTGAGTTTTCCGGCGCATGCTCGGGCTGTGGCGAGACCCCCTACGTCAAGCTCGTATCGCAGCTCTTCGGCGATCGGACTATTGTGGCCAACGCGACGGGCTGTTCTTCGATCTACGGGGGCAACCTGCCCACGACACCTTGGGCCGTGGACGCGGATGGACGCGGTCCGGCCTGGTCCAACTCGCTCTTTGAAGACAATGCCGAATTCGGCTTGGGTATGCGCCTGACGCTGGACAAACACGGAGAATATGCGCGCGAACTGCTGCAGGTGGCCGAGATTGGCAAGCTGCTTGGCGCCGACCTGGTCAACGCGCTGTTAGGCGCCGACCAGTCGGCAGAGGTTGGCACGGACGCGCAGCGCCGCCGGGTCGCCGAACTCAAGCAGATACTTGCAGCTTCGCAGGACCCGCGCGCCAAGGATCTGATCAGCGTGGCCGACAGCCTCGTGAAGAAGTCTGTCTGGATCATAGGTGGCGACGGCTGGGCCTATGACATTGGATATGGTGGTCTCGACCACGTTCTCGCCTTAGGCCGCAACGTCAACGTGCTCGTACTCGATACCGAGGTCTACTCCAACACTGGTGGGCAAGCATCCAAGTCGACGCCGCGGGCGGCCGTCGCGCGATTTGCCATGAGCGGCAAGGGTCTGCCAAAGAAGGATCTGGGGTTAATCGCCATGGCATACGGCTACGTCTACGTTGCACGCGTTGCCATGGGCTATAACGATCAGCAGACCTTGAAGGCCTTCCTGGAGGCTGAAGCGTATGACGGCCCGTCCCTCATCATTGCCTACAGCCACTGCATCCAGCAGGGATATGACATGGTACACGGACTGGAACAACAAAAGCTCGCGGTTCAGTGTGGGGCATGGCCCGTGTACCGCTACGACCCGCGCCTCGCAAAGCAAGGCAAGAACCCGCTGATAATTGAAAACAAAGAGCCGAGCATTCCAGTCTCTCAGTATGCATATAATGAGACGCGCTACAAGATGCTCACCCAGATGGATGAGGCCCGCGCCGAGTTGCTCATGCGCGAGGCGCAGGAAGACGCCAAGGCGCGCTGGACGCTATATCAGCAGATGGCGGCCATCCGATATGATGCGGACGGTAACGGCCAGGACCACTAATCCAACATAGCCGATCCGGTCCCGGACGCAGCCGGACAGCAGACTTCCCTTCCTATTGCCGAAAGGCGATGCCAACATGATTGACCTTTCCACAACCTACCTCGGCCTCCAGCTCAAGAATCCTATCGTGGCCTCGGCTTCACCGCTCTCCAGGAAGGCCGAACACGTGAATCAGCTCGAGGACGCTGGCGTTGCAGCCGTTGTAATGTATTCATTGTTCGAGGAGCAAATCATCCATGAAAGCCTCGAACTGGATCACTACCTGTCTCAGGGGGCCGATTCCTCCTCGGAGGCCCACAGCTATCTGCCCGATGTCGGCCCCTATAGCCTACTCCCAGAGAAATACCTCGACAACCTCCGCGACCTCAAGAAGAACGCAAGCATTCCGATCATTGCCAGTCTCAACGGAGTTTCGAACGGCGGCTGGGTGCGCTATGCCCGTCTCATGGAGGATGCGGGGGCTGACGCGCTTGAGCTGAATCTCTACTTCCTGGTTACCAATCCCAGGATGAGCGCAGAGGAACTCGAGAATGCCCAAGTGGAACTGGTCACGCAAGTCCGATCCTCCATCAAAATTCCGCTAGCCGTGAAATTGAGTCCGTTCTACACATCGCTGCCGCAATTTGCACGGCGCATTGCGGGTGCCGGTGCGGACGGGCTGGTCCTTTTCAACCGGTTCTATCAACCCGACCTGGATATCGAAGAACTGACAATTGCATATACGCTGAATCTCAGCACGGCCGCGGATCTACTGGTTCCGCTAAGGTGGATTTCGATCCTGCAGGGCTCGGTGGATGCCGACTTCGCCTTGACGAGCGGCGTGCACAGTGAAGAGCAGGTGCTGAAAGCCATGATGGCTGGCGCCAAGGTGGCCATGATGGCGTCAGAGCTGCTGGAGCGCGGTCCGGCACGCGTCACCGAGATACTGCGCAATATGGAATCCTGGATGGCGGACCACGAATATACCTCGGTCAGACAGATGCAGGGAAGCATGAGCCAGCAATCCGTCGCGGAACCGGCGGCCTTTGAACGGGCAAACTACATGAAGGTGCTCAGTTCCTTCCGATATCTCCCCTAGTCAGACACCACAAATCAAAGAACCTCCGCTGGGCGGAGGTTCTTGTTTGATAAATCCGAGGGACGCAAAGCTAGGAAGTTGGCTCTGCAGGAGCGGGGGCGTTTTTGCGCTGGCGGAAGGTGATCCGGCCGCGTGCCAAATCGTAGGGCGACATTTCGACCGCGACATGATCCCCCAGCAGGATGCGTATGTAGTACTTGCGCATCTTTCCTGAGAGATATGCGAGCACCTCGTGGCCATTCTCCAGCCGGACACGGAATTGAGTACCCGGCAGGGCCTCAACGACTACACCTTCGGCCCGAATTTTGTCTTCCTCTTTTGCCATACGCCTCTCCAGTCAGCCTACTCGAAATCCCGCGTGAATGCACGCCGTTTGATGCGGCGGATCGCCTTCTTCCTTTCCATGCGGCGCTGCTCACTCTTGGAGACGAACCAGCGCTTGCGGCGCACCGTGCTCAGGATGCCGCTCTTGACAACTTTCTTGCGAAAGCGCTTGAGCAGCGAATCCTGGGACTCGCCGCCGCGTAATACAACCAGGGCCATGATCGATTCACCTCCTTCCGCAAGTAGGGTGGGCCAAGCAATAACCCTCAGCCATACGCGGGCGGCTGAGGGTTGTGATTGTGCCAAGAAGTCGAGAAATGACCTTGCGATCAAATAGGCGCTTCACACTCCTCTGCGTTTTCAATGACCGGACATAAGTGTCAGTCAACCGCACGCGCGCTTTAGATTATACACGATTGGGTATTAAATGAAAAGTCCCTTGGCAATGACCTACTCTCCCGGGAGGTCGCCCTCCAAGTACCATCGGCGCTGACGTGCTTAACTTCCGGGTTCGGGATGGGACCGGGTGTACCCACGCCGCTCAAATCACCAAGGGACGTTTTCACAACGTTGTACTGAATAGCAGTTGAATGATGTAGTTGAAAAGTATCAAGTTCTCCGCACCACGGGATTAAGCCCTCGACCATTAGTACAGTTTAGCTTAACGCATTGCTGCGCTTACACTTACTGCCTATATAGCAGGTAGTCTACCTGCGGTCTTACTCCCTTAATGGGAATACAGGGATCTAATCTTAGGGCGAGTTTCCCACTTAGATGCTTTCAGCGGTTATCTCTGCCAGACATAGCTACTCAGCAATGCCGCTGGCGCGACAACTGACACACCAGAGGTCTGTCCACCTCGGTCCTCTCGTACTAGAGGCAGCTCCCTTCAAATCCCTTGCGCCCACAGCGGATAGAGACCGACCTGTCTCACGACGGTCTGAACCCAGCTCGCGTACCGCTTTAACGGGCGAACAGCCCGACCCTTGGGACCTTGTACAGCCCCAGGATGCGATGAG
>JBGPAT010000022.1:0-17204 GCA_041480885.1 Anaerolineae bacterium | reverse complement strand
TGTCCAGTCTATTTCGTTGGGGCCTCATTCGGGGCGTCCGGTGCCCCAAAGGCTTATGACTCTCGCATGAAGGAAGTCACGCGCCTCATCCGTTAGCATAAGTAGAGCAGCTCTGAGATAGGCCAATCGTGGTAGCTGGGAGAGGTGGTGATGATCTTTACCCAGCGTGGGTTGGAGGAGGACGTAAAGCGCTGCGACCACTCGCCATAATCGAAAGTCTGTGTGGCGGCCGAGGTAAACGTCATGTGGATGTTGTTCTGCTGGTTTCCATCGCTCTGCACTACGTCGAATGTGACTTTAACAGGTCCGTTGCTGCTGAGATTGATCAGGATATGCCAGAATGTATTCGCAGTCGTGCATCGCTTCGTAATCGTGTAGGTCACATCCGTGATGTCATAGACAGTCCGAGTTCGGTTGTTCTCTGGAGTCCCGCTGCCGACAACGATGTCCACCCAAAAGGCATTCCCGCTGCCGCTGTCACCAAATATCAGGCCCCACGGGGACTGGATCTTCCAAAATCCCTTATAGGAGCCGGACAGCGCCGGAGCCGTGAAGATCACGGGCACATCCACAATCTGACCGGGCGCGGCCGGCGTAGGGAAGTTGTAAACCGTTGCGCCGCCGATCAGATCGCCCGACATATATACGAATTTCCATTTTGAGTCCCAACTGCACGTACCGGTGTTCTGAATCCGCCAGATCTTTGTGAACACGGCCCCCGGGCTCATGATAGCCCCATCAGGAATCGTCTCGCTGATAAACGTGGCGCTTGCGGTGCACAATGCGCTGCCGGTTCCGGGCGCAGTGGGCGGCGGCTTGGTTGCGAGCAGGGTCGGAGAAGCGAGCGGCGCGAAGCTTGGTGGGACCGGCACCGCGGTTGGAGTAAGCTGCGCTTGCTGCGTGTTCTGAGCCTGCACCGTCAACGCGACCGACGTGGCGATGGTCGGCCCGTTCGAGGCTGACGGTCCGCAAGCGCCCAGCGCAACGGCAGCCAGTAGACTCACAAATTCGAGCTTACGTTTGACGGTCATTCGTGTTTCCTTTCGAGCAGGCAAGAATTATACCTGCTTTGAAAAGAGAGCGCCCGGATTTTGATCCGGGCGCTCGCATATCCTCAGCCTGTTCCAACTAGGGGCAACTGTAGTTTGCGCGGCCGAACTGCTGATGGTTTGGGCTGTCTATGTAGACATCCGTCCACCCTGAGCCGCCAGCCACCCCAAAATACGCATCATACTCGCCCCCGACTTTTGTGCCCGCTGCGCTGAAGGTCAGGGATCCGGGTAAGGTGTCGGTGCCGCCATCACTGAACACACGATGATAGGTCACGGTGCCGGCGCCGTTTGTGGTGATCGTAAACTTGTAGTGGAAATTGGGGCATGTGCCGGTGACTTGGAAGCCTACGTTGGTTACGGCAAAGGCTCCTCCGCCGCCGCCAACTTTGACCTGCACATAGAAGCCAGTGAAGAAGCTGACGCCAGCCGCGTTCCTCAAGCTCCAGTTGCCTGTGTACGTGCCGCTGCCGGCAGGTGCTGTGAGGTCGACCGATACGTCCGCAGTCTGGCCGGGATTGACGTTGCCAGTCAAGGCTTGCACGGCCGGCCCGCCCATGGCGTCGCCGCTCTTGAAGACTAGTGCGTATGAGGTGGTCCAGGAACAGGTACCGATATTCTTGAAACGCCAAGTTTTGGTGAAGGCTGAACCCGCGTCAACCAGCGTGCCATCCGGATAGGTTACATCTGTGATGAAATCCGCGGCATCGCAGTTTGACGTGGCGGTCACCGCGGGGGCTGACGTGGCACTGGGCATCGTGGCGCTCGCAGGCGGCAGCGTGGGGAACGGCGCGGCTGTGAAAGTGGCAGTCGCGACTGGCGCGGCCGACGTGAGCGCCGCTTGCACGGTCAGCGCCGCGGACGTCTGGACGCCGGCGGTATTCTGCCGAAGGAACGGCAGATTGCAGCTTGCCAGCAGGGCAGCCACTACCAGCATTGCGACCAGCACGGTCGGGAATTTGCTCATGCTCTCCTCCAATCAAGACATTGGGATTCTAATGCAAAGTGCTAAAAGGCGTATCCTCGCTTTGTCCTGACAACCCACACAAGAAAAGACTCCGAAACATGGAATGTGTTTTGGAGTCTTTCGAGGATTCAGCTTGAGGGACGAGGCCCCGCCACGAAGTTCTGTGGAAGGCTACTGCTTTTCGTAAGGCGTGCCGTCCGCAGCCGGAGGGATGGCGCGTCCGACGATGCCAGTCAGAACGATCATCGTCACGATGTATGGTGCCATGGCAAGGAACTCGGAGGGGATCGGCACCCGCAGGATCTGCATCTTGACCTGCAGCGAATCGGCGAACCCGAACAACAGCGAAGACAGGAATGCGCCGATCGGATTCCACTTGCCGAAGATCATGGCAGCCAATCCAATAAAGCCCTTGCCCGCTGTCATATTCTGATCGAACCGCCCCACCGAACCGATCGTGAAATAGGCCCCGCCGATGCCGGCAATCATTCCGCCAATGATGACGTTTACATAGCGGGTCAGGAACACATTGATGCCCAGTGTATCTGCCGCTTTGGGGTGCTCACCGACCGCCCGTGTGCGCAGTCCCCACGGCGTATAGAAAAGCAGGACATGCAGGACTGCCACCAGTAGCAGCGCTATGTAGACTATAGGGCCCTGCTCGAAGAAGATCGGGCCGAGGATTGGGATCTGCGAAAGGAGTGGGATCGACATAACCTTGAAGGTGCCTGAATTGTTGAGCACGTCAATATTCGATTCCAGGTAGCGTGAAGAGATGAATGACGTGATCCCCGTTCCAAAGATGTTGATGGCCACCCCGCTCACGATCTGGTCCACTTTGAAACGAATGACCAGCACTGCATGTAAGGCGGCCACCACTGCGCCGGTGAGGATGGCCACCAGCAAGCCTACTACGAGGCTGTGGGCCAGAGTGGCTGAGATTACAGCAGTCATTGCGGCGATCAGCATGATGCCCTCAATGGCAATGTTCACCACCGCGGCGCGTTCGCTGATCACGCCGCAGAGCGCGGCCAGTGCGATCGGGATGGCTCGTCCGAGCGTGCCATTGAGCATGCCCACCAGGTTGAATGATCCGTCCTTGGTGGCCCAAATGAGAAAGGCCGCAACGAAGCAAAACGACACGATCACGAGCAGCCAGCCCGTCGAGCGAATCCCGCCTCGCGCAAGTTGCCAGGCGCCCAGAAACACGGTCACAACGATCAGGGTGTACAGCGTCGGCTGGACTGGCAGCACTAGATCGGGGATCATCAGTGCCGCGCCGCCGGTATTCATGCCGAATGTAGCCGTCTGGCCGGACTGTGTGCCTCTTACGAACAGCACCAGCATCAATAGGCCGGCGATCACAAGGGTTAGGCCTGTCCCTAGTCGCTGTCGGTTGGGCTTGGACATGATTGCAGCCTGCGTCTGTTCTGCCATGTTGACCTCGTTATTTGCCCCAGCCGCGTGTGAGCACGGTCTGCTCCGCGGTGCCGATGCGCAAGCGATAGATCCAGCGGATGATGGCCGGCGCCGCCACGAAGATGATGACCATCCCCTGAATGACCGAGATAATGTGGATCGGTATGCGGGCCAGTGACTGCATACTGGTTGCGCCGCCGCGCAGGATGCCAAAGAGGAGGGCGGCTAGCACCACTCCCAGCGGATGGCTCTTTCCGAGGAGGGCGAGCGCGATGGAATCGAAGCCGTAGCCGGCCGAGAATCCCTGGCCGACCCAATGGTCGGTGCCGAGGACCTGCGTGGCTCCAGCGAGGCCTGCCAGAGCGCCGCTGAGCGTCATCACCAGCACGAAGTTGCGCATGACGCTCATGCCTGCATATCTGGAGGCGTCGGGATTGGCGCCGACGGCCCGTACTTCGAATCCCAGGGTAGTCTTGAACAAGAACCAGTAGACCAAGAGCGCAAACACGAGTGCGAGCGGGAATCCCCAGTTCAACCGCAGGGGGTCCGGAAAGAAACGCGGCAGTTCTGCGGTGGCCTCCACAGTTGACGTCACCGGCCGGTAGCCCACCGCTTTCATCGGTCCATTGAGCAGCCAGTCGCTCAACCGAAACGCGATCCAGTTCATCATGATGGTGTTGACTACTTCGTGCGCGCCAAACTTGGCTTTAAGGTAGCCGGGGATGGCGCCCCAAATTGCGCCTGCCACGGCGCCGCCGAACAGCGCCAGTGGCAAGTGAATGAACCATGGCAGAGTCGTAATGCTGTATCCCACGTAGGCCGCCCCCAAGGCGCCCATGAAGAATTGCCCCTCCGCACCGATGTTGAACAGTCCACAGCGGAACCCGAGCGCTACCGCCAGCCCGAGAAAGATGTACGGCGTGGTCAGCACCAGGCTCTCACTAAACGGATAGATGGCCTTATATAGGCCGGCCGTCTGACCGGTCGCAAAATAAGTTTGGAAGCCGGCGACGATATCCGCCGGATTGCCAAGTGCACCGCCGAAAAGTGCGCTGTACGCTTGTATGATGGCATCCCAGGAAGCTTTGATCGCGGCTACGGGATTCTGAAAGAAGTTGCCCCAGGCGGTGATGGCGGCATCGTTCGCCACCGCAATGATCAGTCCGCCGACTACCAGGCCGGTGAATACCGCCAGCGCCGGCATCAGCAGATTGTCCACCCACGCTGAACTCGGCCTGCGAATTTCCCGGTGAAGCTCGCCAGATGTCTCCGCGGGCTGCTTGCTCTGTGGCACTGGGCGTGGCGTCGCGTCGCTGCTTGTAGAGCCGGGGCTTTTCCGTGCATCTTTCTTTGCTGGCATGTCCGCCTCCTAGAAGACGCGCTCCACTTCCTTGACTTCCTTCTTCGGCTTGGCGCCTGCTATCGCGGTTTGGGAGGCTGCGATGCCTGCCATGAGCAGGCCGAGGTATTCCTTGCTCGTCTCACTGGCATCGACGATTTCCATGATCTGCCCCCGGTACATCACTGCAATGCGGTCGGACAGAGCCAGGATTTCGTCCAACTCCGAGGATACGAGCAGGACCGCAGTGCCCTCATCTCTCTTCTCTATGATGCGATTGTGGATGTATTCGATCGACCCAACATCCAGCCCGCGCGTGGGCTGAGCGGCAATCAATAGTTGGATCGGGCGGGAAAATTCGCGTCCGACGATGAGCTTTTGCTGATTGCCTCCGGAAAGACTCGACGCATTCACATAAACACTGGGCGTGCGGATGTCAAACTGCTTGACAAGTTTTTCGCCATTCTCGATGATGACCTTCTGTCGGAGGGAGACACCGTTGGCAAATGGGGGCAAATAGTAGTTGCACAGGACCAGATTATCGTACAGGGGGAAGGAAAGCACCAACCCGTATTTCTGTCGATCCTCGGGCACGTGAGCCACGCCTCGTTCCAACACCCGACGCGGGGTTAGCTTCCGGACGGTTTTGCCAAGTACGTTGATCTCGCCATTTTCGATGGGCAGCAGTCCGGTCAGCGCGTAGACCAGTTCAGATTGGCCGTTACCCTGCACGCCTGCCACGCCAAGCACTTCGCCCTTTCGCACGTCGAAAGTGACTCCGCGCACCACCAGGTTCTTTCGCACATCCCGGACGAATAGGTTCTTGACCGTCAAGGCGGTTTCTTTTGGCTGGGCACGCTTCTTGCGCACCACCAGATTAACCTCCCGGCCAACCATCATCGCGGCCAGCTTCGCAGGGTCAACCTTCTTCGGTGAGACCGTACCCACGGTGCGCCCCCCGCGCAGGACCGTGATGCGGTCCGCTACTGCCATGACTTCCTTCAGCTTGTGGGTGATGAAGATGATGGACTTTCCTTTGTCAACCAGTGTTTGCAGTATCTTGAAAAGGCCTTCCACCTCCTGAGGAGTCAGCACGGCGGTTGGCTCATCCAGGATGAGAATTTCAGCGGAGCGATAAAGGACTTTGATGATTTCGACGCGCTGCTGTGTGCCCACCGCCAGATCCTTGATGGTTGCGTCGGGATCCACTTCCAATCCATACTGCTTCGAAATCTCGAGGACGTGTTCTGCGACCGTGGACTTATCGAGGAAGATGACGTCTCTCGTCGGCTCGATGCCAAGCATCACGTTTTCGGTGACGGTCATCACCGGTATCAGCATGAAATGCTGGTGCACCATACCAATGCCCCGAGCAATCGCATCATTGGGGCTGTGAATGTCCACCTTTTCCCCTCGAACGAGAATCTCCCCCTCATCCGGCTTGTACAGGCCATAGAGGATATTCATCAGAGTGGTTTTGCCCGCACCATTTTCGCCCAGCAGTGCATGAATCTCGCCCTGCTCGAGGGTCAGGTCAATGTGGTCATTTGCGAGCACACCCGGGAAGGATTTGGTGATCCCACGCAGTTCCAGAACGGTCGTCATGGAGTCATCTCCTGGTTGTCACGGCGAATCCAGATTCCCTTGTATACGCCTTCTTCCTTGGGTTCAGGAAATACGAACGCTGGCCAGACCGCACTATGGGAGGAGGAGTGAATAGAGAAAAAGGGCCGGGACGTTCCCCCGGCCCTTCCTTCTGCGTCAGGAGCAGATACTACTTAGCAAGCACACCATCAACGGTCAGGGAGCCGTCGATCAGTGCTGCCTTGGCCGCCGCCAGTTCTGTCTTCAGGTCCGCAGGCACCTGGCTGTCGAAATCATGGAACGGCGCCATGTCGACTCCGCCATCCTTGATGGTGTAGGTCACCGTGCCACCCTTGAAATTGCCGGCCATGGCGTCCTTGATCGTGCCCAGCACCGCCACGTCGATCTTCTTCATGACACTCGTGAGGACCACCGACTTGAATTCGGCAGCGCTCACAAACCAGTCGTTATCCACGCCGATGATCCAACACTTGCTGGTTTCTTTGCAGACAGCGGCGGAGCCCAGGCCCACTGGTCCGGCCACGGGCATGATGATATCCGCGCCTTCCTGCATTAAGGACTCGGCAAACTTGCGCCCATCATCCGTCGAGTCAAAGTTGCCTGTGAAGAGCCCATCGTCCTTCTTCGTGTCCCATCCGAGCACTACTACGTTCTTGCCTTTCTGCTGGTTGTAATACTTGACGCCAGCCTCAAAGCCTTTCATGAAGATGGTGACGGTTGGGATCTTGATTCCGCCGAATGTACCCACTTTGCCGGTCTTGCTCATCCCAGCCGCAGCGTAGCCCGCCAGGAAAGCGGCCTGATCGGTCTGGAATGCCAGGCCGCGCACATTCGGAATGTCCGTCGAAGAACCGCAGTCTTTACCTTCCACCGCGCCGGGGTAGCAGTCGGGGTAGGTGTAGTCCACGATCGCGAAGAGAGTCTTGGGATTCGCTTTTGCGGCGGTCGCGGTGTCAACGCCAAGCAGGAAACCAACGGTGACGATCAGATTGTCATTCTCACTCAGGAACTGCTGAATATTCTTGGCGTAATCGGACTGATCCTTGGATTCGAGGTACTTGCCATCAACGCTCAGCTGGCTGATTGCATCCTGCACGCCCTTCCAGGCGCTGGCATTGAAGGATTTGTCATCCACACCACCCAAGTCGGTGACCTCGCCGACTTTGAAGGCGGGTGCGGTCGTGGCCGCAGGGGCAACGGTGGCAGCAGGGGCTGCGGTAGCCGCAGGGGCAACGGTGGCAGCAGGGGCCTCGGTGGTCGCCGGCGGCGCGCCACAGGCCGTCAAAGCCATGGAGGCCGTCAAAACAATTGCCATAAGTGTGTAAAGCTTTTTCATTGTTCTTCTCCTGTTAGGTTCGAGCACATTGAGCGAAGCACTCTTCGAGACAGGGCGCATAGTTTCGGGGCCGTCGCACCTCCTCATTAGTGATCCGAATGGATATGTTTTATCAGTTCCCCAAGTACTTGAAGTAAGTATACAGCGGGCAACTCATTTGTGCAAGACCGTGCAATCTTAAGGACCCTGGTACGGGATATCCAGATGTATGGCTCCGTCCTGCAGATCCTGATTGATTTCGAGGAGCTGGTCCTTTATGTGGGCAGAAATGCGGCTATCCATGTCGTGAAAAGGGGCAAGCCGGACTTGACCGATGTATTCACCCCTCGGCCATTTGCCCTCGTGGCCCAAGCGGACCAAATCCAGGACGCCGGCGCGCACGTCGTTTATGGCGCTGGTGAGCAGCTCTGCGCGGATGTCCGCCATATTTGCGTATAGGTCGGTTTCCGTCCCGATTACGAGCGCGCCTTGGCCGGCTGCCGCTCTCAACGCGGCCGCGGCCGTGTCCTCGCCAGCCGCGAAGATGATATCCGCTCCTTGACCGACCTGTTGCAGCGCCTGGGTCTTGCCCCACTCGGCATCTCGAAAGAGATTATCTGCGGAACCTTCACGGTACGAAATGGAGACATGTGCTGTCGGGTTGGCATACTCCGCACCTGCCCGAAAACCTTGACAGTACCTGCGCATCGTGTCAACAAAACTCGCCTCGCAGATTCCAGCCACATGCCCGGTCTGCGTGAGAAGTCCGGCGAGCGCGCCCGCGAGAAATCCACTGCGTTCTTCGTGGAACACTAGCCCGACCAGGTTAGCAATTGTGGTTTCCTGTGGATGTTCGACGCCAATGAAATGCAGGTCCGGGTACTTTACTGCCGCTGCCGTTGTGTCATCTAGGAGTGAGGTTCCCACTGTAACGATGATGTCGTAGCGATCGTTACCGAAAGTTTCTGTGTTCGCCGTGCGGTCGCGGGCATCTTTCGTCTCGATTCGATCAACGCGATCCACCAGGCCGGCGGCTTTCGCATCAAGTAGCGCCAGCCACGCTTCCTGCTGGATGCCTTGATCGGTAGACCCAAAATCGGTGACTAAGCCCGCGCACACTACATCAGCCCGGCCGCAATCCTCGGGGCGCGGGCTGCATGCTGGAAGTGCCAGGGAAATGAGCGAGAGAAAGGCCATGCCGCATGCCCTGCGGGATCTGGCTAGTCGCGCTGCGCTCACGGCTGGACGAGATATCCTGCATGCATGGCTTTGCAAGGCTCAATTCCGGGGCGTGAAGCCGTGAGTCTTTAGGAACTCCAAGTCCCCATCGCTAAGATCCGCTTTGCCAATCAAATCCGGCCTGCGCTCCAGAGTCCTGAGAAGCGATTGCTCACGGCGCCACTTCTCTATCATGGCGTGATCGCCAGACAGCAGAACTTCTGGTACTCTTGCCTGGCGGAAGCCCCGGGGACGGGTGTAGTGGGGATACTCCAGCAGACCCGAGGCATGCGAGTCATCGGCGGCGCCAGCCGGATCACCTAGGGCACCGGGTAGCAGGCGAACAATCGCGTCTATCAGAATCAGTGCCGGCAGTTCTCCTCCGGTCAGAACGTAGTCACCGATGGAGATCTCATCCGTCGCCAAATTTGCGCGAATGCGCTCATCCACGCCCTCATAGCGCCCGCAGATCAATGCAAGTCGATCGAGCCCGGAGAAATCCTGAGCCATAGATTGGCTAAAGAGCCGACCTTGGGGAGTGAGCAAGATGATCGGGCAGGGCCGGGGACTAGGCACTGTCAAAGCGAGAACGGTCTCAACGGCTTCAAAGACCGGCTCGGGCTTCATCACCATGCCACCGCCGCCTCCATACGGAAGATCGTCCGTGGTGTGGTGTCTGTCGTGTGTGTAGTCTCGGATATTGTGGACCCGCACCTCTATCATTCCGCGCTGGCGCGCGCGCAGCAGAATGCTACTTTCCAGATACGGCGGAAAGACATCGGGCAGGAGCGTGAAAACCTCGAAACGCATGCGAACATTCTAGCATAGCCATGCACCCTTCTGGCGTATACCAAGCGCCGCGGGTGCGGCTGATACAGATTGACCCGCCAAACTGGAATCGGCTCCTTCGCCGTATGAGTGCTTTCGCAGTTCGGTCTGGGCAGTGCTGCACTGTCCGTCATCGGGCCCTGGAGGAATCTTAGAAGGTTTGCTTGACGCTGTTTTGTTGCGGATGGTAAGATGATTGGTGCTGTGGCGCCCACCCAGAGAACGGCGTTCGCTCCAGCATTTACCGTTAGGGGCTGCCGGAGGAACGCGTGTCGCTCTCAAGGAATATGGAATGTATTTGAAAGGCAGCAAATGGAGTATGAACCGGCGGCGCCAGCACTTCAACTGGTTCCGCATAATTCTGCTTACGCTCTTGATCGCTGGCGGCCTGTACCTGGATCGTTTCGTCATGCCGGCCGTGCCATCGTTCTTTGAAGCCACACCGACCGCCACCCGTCCTCCGGAGGCCTATTTGACTGAGGCGACGAGCCTGTTTGCGGAAGGCAAACTCAATCAGGCCATCCAAGCCTACCAGCACGCAATTGAAGTCAAGCCCGATGATCCGTCGGTCTATGTCGCCCTGGCGCAGGTGCAAGTCTTCGCGGGTGACTACAAGGATGCGCAGGCCAGCGCCGAGAACGCCCTGCTGTTGAATCCCAACAATTCCATGGCGCACGCTGTTCGGGCGTGGGCCCTCGATTTTGAGGGCAGCCCGTTGGAGGCAGAAGCCTCGATCAAGCGTGCGCTCGAAATAGATGGAAACAACGCTGTCGCGCACGCCTTCTACGCGGAGATCCTGGTGGATGAAGGACAGGGCACAATTCCAAAAGCAATCGACGAGTCGAAAATAGCCCAGTCGTTGGCTCCGGACACGCTGATCACTCATCGAGCCCGGGGTTACGTCCTGGAAGCCACGGCTAACTATGAGGAAGCGGTCCGCGAGTATCAAGCTGCGGTCACCATAAACAAAAACATACCAGACCTTCATATCCAGCTTGGGATCAACTACAGCGCACTTGGAATCTACGATCAAGCTGTGCAGGAATTCAGCATCGCGAATGCACTCAATCCCGCTGATCCGATGCCGGACTATTTAACCTCTCGCACGTACTCCACGGTGGGTGAATTTGCCAAGGCACGGCAATACGCCGAGACGGCGGTAAAGGATGATCCTACCAGTGCGAGATATCATGGCAATCTGGGTGTCATGGATTACCATACCGCGCTCTTCGCGGATGCCGTCAGGGAATTGAACCTTGCCGTCAACGGCGGAATCGCCGATACGGGTGAGAAAGTGCAGCCGATCGAACTCGTGCCCAACGCGCCGCGGATCGCCGAGATCTACTTTGTATATGCCCTGGCGCTGGCCAAAGTGGGACGCTGCGGCGAGACTCTCCAGGTTGCACAGACTGTGCAGTCTCGCATTCCCACTGACGACATTGCCGTAAGCAACGTCAACGATGCGATCCAGGCTTGTCAGGCGAACCTGGGCTCGTCCGGGACGGCCCTGCCTCTCGTGGCTTTGACGCCCAACCCGCCCGCTGGGACGACGCTAACAAGGACCCCGGCCGTCACTGCCACGCCATGAATCTGTCGCCCCGCCGTCCCATCTTTAATCGCAAGGCTGAATCCAGCGTCTATCGCATGTTCTTCTGGGTAATCCTGGTACTCGGCGGAATCTGGCTGATCATCCAGATGGAGCAGGGGCGCATCAAGTCCCCATTTGAGCCTCCTCCGCCTCCGACCCGCACCTCGACCTCCCTTGCATTGGAGGGGGCTGCGCAATTCACGGCCGGCAATCTCGACAAGGCCATATCCGCGTATCAGGAAGCTGTGCGATTGGATCCAAATAACGCCCAAGCCTTGTCGGAATTGGCCCGGATTCAGACTTACTCGTCGGCGCTCCTGACGAACGACACGGACCGCAGCACGCGACTGAAGGATGCCCTTCAGTCGGCGCAGCAGGCTGCCACCCTGGCGCCCGATGACAGCACAGTACATGCAGTGCTCGCCTTCGCGCTGGATTGGAACGCCAATCCCAGCCTTGTGATCGATGACACCCAGGTCCAAGCGTTCCTGACGCAAGCCGACCAGGCAGCCGTACGGGCCCTCCAATTGGACTCGACGAATACCTTGGCGCTTGCCTTCTATGCCGAAATTTTGGTGGATGAGCAGAAATGGACGCAGGCGGAACAGTACATCAAGCAGGCTGTCGATCGCGATCCCTCTTTGATGGATGTGCACCGCGTCTACGCCTACGTGCTAGAGTCTCTCGGGGAGTACAACTTGGCGATCCAGGAATACGACAAAGCCATTGCGATCACACCCAAACTTACGTTCCTGTATCTTCGAGCAGGTGCCAACTATCGCCAGCTTGGTTTCAGGAGCCCTAACGATGTGACGCAGAAGCAATTGTTCGACAGCTCCCTAACCTATTTTGCCAAGGCTGCCAGCATCAACGATGAATTGCAGATCAAGGATCCGACACCCTATCTTTCCATCGCCAAGACGTACTCGCAGGAGGGTGAGTACTTCATCGCGGCTCGTAATGTCCAGAAGGGGCTCGAATTTCAACCCTCGAATGCCGACTTCTATGGTCAGCTGGGGGTCATTTACTTCAAGTCCCGCAACTACGAAGGTTCGATTCCTGCCCTGCAGTGCGCGGTCACCGGCTGCAGCGGCGAGGATTCTTGTACAGGCCGCGGCCTCGACGCTTGCGACGCCCAACACCCCGCAGTGCAGGTGCAGGGCCTGCCGCTCACCCTGGGTTCGGTGGACTATTATCAGGTTTACTTCTCGGTCCTGGCAGCTTTAGGGCCGCGCGATCCAACCTACTGCGCCCGGGCCATGAGCACGATCGTGCAGGTCCAAGCGAGCGGCTACGAGAAGCAACGCCCAGACATCACTTCTAACATCACCGCAGCCGAATTCGAATGCTCCGGCTCCCAGCCAGCCGCAGTCTCGGCTAGCTCGACGCCCGCCGCCGTTACCGCCACGCAGGCCTCCACCTCAACACCTTTTTCCACAGCCGCGCCCCTTCAGACGCCGACTCCGTGACGACCCGCTCCAGGCCGTTTGCAGCGCGGGCGGGGTGCCTCAGGCCGGATCCCGCATCAGAATTCTGTAAGAAACCCGGCAATCCCCTTGACGTTGGCTTGTGAATTCGTTATCATACGATTAGCACTCAGAAGCCGCGAGTGCTAATTTGGTGATTTTCCAATAGTTCATCCCATGAAGGAGGTCTCAAGATGGTAAGCAAGCTCAAGCTTAAGCTCAAGCCCCTCGGCGGCCGTGTAATGATCGAACCCATAGAACAGGAAGAGATGACGGCGGGCGGGATTATTCTCCCGGAAACTGCCAAAGAGAAACCGCAGGAAGGTCACGTCCTGGCGGTCGGCCCCGGGGACCGCGACGAAAAAGGTGTGCGAATCCCAATGGAAGTCAAGGTGGGTGACAAGGTGCTCTTCGCCAAGTACTCCGGCACCGAGATCAAAATGGACGGCAAGAAATTGCTGATCCTGCGTGAAAGCGACCTTTTGGCCGTAGTCGACGGCTAATTCTGGAGGTAATCAATCATGGCTGCAAAACAACTCGTCTTTTCCGAAGAAGCGCGTCGCAAACTGAGGACCGGCATGAACGTCGTCGCCAACGCGGTGGGCGCGACGCTGGGTCCCAAGGGCCGTAACGTCGCCATCGATCGCAAGTTCGGGTCGCCGACCATCACGCATGACGGCGTATCCGTCGCTAAGGAAATTGAACTCGAAGACCCGTTCGAGAACATGGGGGCCCAGCTTCTCAAGGAAGCCGCCACCAAAACCAACGATATTGCCGGAGACGGTACGACTACTTCAACCGTCCTGGCGCACGCGATCGTTAATGAAGGCCTCAAGGCGCTTGAGGCCGGTTACAACCCCATGCTGATCAGGAACGGCATCGCGCAGGCGACTGAGACTGTCGTCGAGGAGCTGCGCAAGATCTCGGTCAAGATCGACACCAGGGAAGAAATCGCCTCGGTGGCAACCAATTCCGCAGCCGATGCCAAGATCGGTGAACTGATCGCGGACGTGATGGACAAGGTCGGCAAGGATGGTGTTGTGACCGTTGAGGAATCCAAGTCCATGAGCGACGAGAAAGACTTCGTCGAGGGCATGCAGTTCGACCGGGGTTATCTCTCGGCCTACTTCATCACGGATGCCAATAAAATGGAGGCGGTCATCTCAGAGCCCTATGTCCTGATCAATGAGAAGAAGATCTCTGCGGCCCAGGACATCGTTCCGCTGCTCGAGAAACTGGTCCAGGTCGGCAAGCGCGATCTCGTCATCGTCGCCGAAGACATTGACGGCGAAGCCCTGGCCACGCTCGTGCTGAACAAATTGCGGGGCATGTTGAACGTTACAGCTGTGAAAGCCCCCGGCTTTGGAGATCGCCGCAAGGCGATGCTGCAGGATATTGCCGTCCTCACGGGCGGCACGGTCATCGCCGAAGAGACTGGCCGCAAGCTCGAGACCGCCACCATTCAGGACCTCGGCCGCGCCGAAAAGATTGTTTCGGACAAAGAGAACACGACGGTCATCGGCGGCAAGGGAGCGAAGTCCGCGATTGAGGGCCGCATCAAGGAGATTCGAGCCGAGATCGATAAGAGCACCAGTGACTACGACAAGGAAAAACTCCAGGAGCGTCTCGCCAAGCTCAGCGGCGGCGTTGCCATCATCCGTGTTGGAGCCGCTACCGAGACCGAGATGAAGGAGAAGAAACATCGGGTCGAGGACGCGCTGTCCGCAGCCCGCGCGGCCGTGGAAGAGGGCATTGTCCCCGGCGGGGAGATCTCGCTTCTGAACGCCATACCTAAGCTGGAGAAGATGCTGAAGAGCGGCGAGGATGACGAGGAAACACGCGTCGGGATTAATATCGTCAAGAAAGCTCTCGAGGCTCCGATCCGGAAGCTGGCTGCCAACGCCGGTCAGGACGGCTCCGTGATCATTGATATGGTCCGCCGCACCGCAGCCGAGCAGAAGAACAAGAACATTGGCTACAATGTCCTTACCGGCAAGTATGCCGACATGATTGAGGATGGCGTGATCGACCCGGTAAAGGTTGTGCGCGGTGCGCTGGAAAATGCCACGTCCATTGCCTCCATGATCTTGACCACGGACGTCCTAATCACCGATATTCCCGAGAAGGAAAAACCGGCTCCGCCGCCTATGCCTGAATACTAAAGCTTCTCGACATCAAGCGAACGCTCCGGCCTTGGCCCGCCGCTAACTAGTCGACGTGACTGCAGGCTGCAAGATTCCATGCAAGAACCTCCTGGGGAGGTCTGAATTCGAGCATCAGATCTCCTCAGGAGGTTTGCCTATCGCACGGACGGGGCATCTGCCGGCTAGTTGTCAGCAAGAATGCGCGACAGCTGCAGGATTCAGAATCCTAGACGACCTTCTTACGTCCAAGCCACAAGATGGCTGCAACCCCCGCTAACAACGCCGCAAGAAAGATGCTATTCGCCCACAGAGGCGGGAGTTCCAGAGCGATGAAAGCTAGACAGCCCGCCGCAGTAGAGGCTAGGTGGATCAGGAACACCGCATGCAGGGGCGGCACCCCTAGTGCGATCAGGCGATGATACGAATGGTCGCGATTTGGTTGGTAGAATGGCACGCCGGCTCGCAAGCGGGAAATTGTCACCAGAGTGGTATCCAGAATGGGCACGATCATGAGCAGGATGGGAACGAACCACGATGAAAGCTGCGGCAGCGTTCGGCTCGGAGTGTAGATGATTCCCAGCGCAGCAAGCCAGAAGCCCAACAGCTGTGAACCGGAGTCGCCTAGAAAGAGCCGGGCCGGCGTGAGGTTGTAGTAAAGGAGGCCAGCGCAGGCCCCAATCAGGATGGCACTGAAAACGGTTTGGTTTGCCTGACCGCTATTGATCGTCGCGAGCACCAGGAAACCGGCTGTGAGGATCGCCAATCCGATGGCCTCACCATCCATGCTGTCCACCAGGTTGTACGCATTGGTAACACCGACCACCCAGAACAATGTCAGCGCAAAGTCCGCGGGAGGGAAATGCAGGAACTGAACGACTACTCCCCCTCGGATCAGGACAAGTGCGGCCAGAATCTGACCCATTAGCTTTGTGAGGCTGCTAATGTTTGTTGCATCGTCCCACATGCCGAGGGCAAAAATGAGGGCACTTCCCAGAAAGATGGCACTGAGTGCCGGCTGCCAAAGCAGGCCAGCGAACGCGCCGACGATGAGGGTAGTAGCGAAAATCACCATGCCGCCCGCACGCGGGGTGGCTACCGCGTGAATCTTGTGCGGGGAGCCGCCGGGCTGATCGACCATTCCCAGGCCGTTGGCAAGGCGTATGCACCACGGCGCAATCGCAAAACTCAGGAGCGCCCCGAAGAGAATGGATACGGATATTGTCAGCGGCATCTGCACCTCCCACATAAGGAAGCCTCCCCGCGGGCTGGCTCCCCGTCACCGCGCGTCCCCCGGTTGAACGCCGCTATCCAATTGGCGGGCGTCCAAATCAAGGCGCGGCATCCATCTCCCGAGATTATAAGCTATCTGTGAGTCCGTCCGATTTCCGACTTATGCACTTGGCGGAACTGATCGCCGTTTCCTGCACCCACGGGAACGTAGGCCGCCTCCGGCTCGCTCGATGGCTCGGGCTGCACGTACACGAGCCCTGCCAGGATCGTGGTAAACTTGCGTGCGTTCGCCGCCTTCCAGGCCCGATGACGAGCGAACTCGTTACTCCGAGATGATCGAAGTACCTTCGCAGAGCTTGTGTGACGACTCCATGTCGCAGCGGCCGTCCCAGTCTCTTGGATTGCACTAGCTGTGTGGGATGCTTAGCATAGGGGAGAATCCGTGGGACGACCATGCGTGTCGCCGCCTGCGCTGCCTACTGGCCTTCACCTGAAACCCTTCTGTCACCGCCGGTCGAACACCAGACCAAGACTGATTGCCGAGGAGCGAACAGGACATGAAAGCCGAGACTGGGCACGAGCGACGGCCGGTATACGACAGCCTTAGGCGCGGCCCTATCGCCCTGGAAGAATTGCGCGGGATTCTTCAATATCGGGACTTGATCTTTCAATTGGTGCGCCGTGACGTGGTCTCGCGCTACAAGCGGTCTGCCCTGGGCATTGCCTGGACCATGCTTTACCCGTTGGGCATGATGGCGGTCCTGACGTTAGTCTTCTCGCAGTTGTTCCACGACGTTCGCGGCTATCCCGCCTACATTCTGAGTGGGCTCATCGCGTGGACGTTCTTTTCCCAGACCAGCTCGGCCGCCATGTCGCAGATGGTCTGGGGAACCTCCTTGCTCCACCAGATCTACGTACCGCGTACCGCCTTTGTTGTGTCCGCCATTGGCACCGGCTTGGTGAACCTGGTGCTCTCGATTGTGCCGCTGCTCGTGATTACCGTGTTGACAGGCCTCCCCTTGAACTGGACGATCTT